>NZ_QNRR01000010.1 GCF_003315205.1 Roseimicrobium gellanilyticum
GCCCAACGCACCTTTGAAGGTTTGGAAGCAGCCGTCGCGCAAGCACTGGACACGTTCTCACCAGAGCACTGCGCCAACTTTCTTCGTCATGCCAATTATGCGACAAATTAAATAGAAAATGCTCTAGTCGTATTTTGCGAATCTGTACACGTCCTGCCCAGTCGGGCTGGTGAAACTGTATATGTACAGAAAGGCCCTTCCTGTATCTGGCTGATTCCCCCGGTTTGGCGGACCTTGGGCACATCTATGGAACCTCTATCGATGATGCCGCTGAAGATCTTCTTCTGGGGCGGTTTTTTTGTCACGATCCTTGTCGGTGTGTGGATGTTCAAGAACATGAACGTGTGGTTCGCGGTGGACCCGGACAAGCCGGCGGAGACGAGCGGCGAGCGCACCTATTCCAAGGCGCAGATGGTCATCTGTTGGCTGATCGCCCTGAAGCTCTTCGCCATGCTTGCACTGATGGTTTGAACACCTTTTCAGTCACTCTGGCGAAGGGCGGCCGTCCCGCCCTGCCGCCTTGAATTACAGATTGTTTTTTCGGGTTTTGCCCCCAGTGTAGGGATGGACGTCAGGACCGGCGAAGCCGGGTCCCCGCTCCTCGTCAAAAGTGCGCCCTAAATGCTGACCTGCCTGACCTCTGCTCGACCGAATCGGAACACCGAACGGATGCGGAGTGTTGCAGGCATGCTCCCAGCCAGCAAGCCGGCCACGCTGTGACGCTTTTTTGCTCATTGCCAGTCCATCCTCACCCGTCCCCACCTCCCAGAGCCAACCCGACAGACAATGCTTCCTGAGCACTCACCGTTCTCCCCTGACCAGCGCCGGATCCTCCAGGATCTCCTGGCCGGCTTCTCCCCTGCGCAACGCTTCTGGCTGGGTGGTTACCTCTCCGCTGGCGATCCCGCTGGCTCGGCCCCCGCAGCTCCTGTGGCTGGCCCGAAACTGACGGTGCTGTACGGCACGGAATCTGGAAACTCAGAAAAACTCGCGGATCTCACCGTGAAGGAGGCGAAGAAGCGCGGCTTCTCCGCGACGGCCAAGAACATGTCCGACCTCGCGGTGGCAGACCTCGGCAAGGTGGAGAACCTGCTCGTGATCGTGAGCACCTGGGGTGATGGCGACCCGCCGGAGACGGCCGTTGCCTTCCACAAGGACCTGATGAGCACCTCGCTCACCTTCCCGAAGCTGCGCTACTCCGTGTGCGCGCTGGGGGATACGTCCTACGAACGCTTCTGCCAGACGGGCAAGGACGTGGATGCACGCCTGGAATCTCTCGGCGCGACCCGCCTTTCGCCGCGTCAGGATTGCGACGTGGACTATGAGGACTCGCATCGCAGCTGGCTCACGGCCGCGCTGGAGGCCTTTGGCCCGGTGGCTGGTGCGACTGGCGGCGCTGCTGCGGCTCCTGCTTTTGGCGGCTTCTCCTTCGCTCCCTCCGCGACGGTCTATGATCGCAAGAATCCCTTCGCGGCTGAGCTCTCCGAGCGCGTGCTGCTGAATGGCAGGGGCACGGCCAAGGAAACGTGGCACTATGAAATCTCGCTGGAAGGTTCCGGCATTTCGTATGAGCCGGGTGACGCCCTGGCCATCGTCCCGCAGAATGCGCCGGACGTCGTCGAGGGCATCCTCAAGGCTGCCAAGCTGACCGGTACGGAAGCGGTGGAACTCAATGGCAGCGGCACCAAGTCGCTGGCCGAGGCGCTGCGCGATGATCTGGACATCACGGCTCTCTCCAAGCAGGTGCTGACGAAGCTGCAGGCCTTCACCAAGTCCAAGAATCTCACCAAGCTGCTCGCGGAAGATTCCAAGGACCAGCTCAAGGATTACCTCTGGGGCCGCTGGATTGCCGATGCGATTGCGGATTTCCTGCCGAAGGGCCTCTCCGCGGCGGATCTCGTCTCCGCGCTGCGCAAGCTGCCCTCCCGCCTGTATTCCATCGCCTCCAGCCCGCTGGCGCATCCCGGCGAAGTGCACCTCACGGTGTCCTCCGTGCGCTACAATGCGCATGGCCAGCCTCGCAAGGGTGTGGCTTCCACCTACCTCGCGGATCTCGTGGGCACCGGCGACCGCGTGGGTGTGTATGCGAATGAGAACAAGAACTTCCGCCTGCCTGCCTCCGGTGACACGCCGGTGATCATGATTGGACCCGGCACGGGTGTGGCACCCTTCCGCGCCTTTGTGGAGCATCGTGCGGCCCTCGGCCACGCGGGCAAGTCCTGGCTCTTCTTCGGCGACCAGCGCTACATGTATGACTTCCTCTACCAGGTCGAGTGGCAGGAGCACCTGAAGAACGGTGCCCTCTCGAAATTGGATGTCGCCTTCTCCCGTGACCAGCCGGAGAAAGTGTATGTGCAGCACCGCATGCATGACCGCGCTGCGGAACTGTATGCCTGGCTGCAGGAGGGCGCACACCTCTATGTGTGCGGTGATGCCTCCCGCATGGCCCATGACGTGAACGAAGCGCTCCTGGACATCGTCGCCAAGCAGGGCGGCAAGTCCAAGGAGGCTGCCGAAGCCTACGTCGAAGAACTCAAGAAGGCCAAACGCTACCAGCGCGACGTGTACTAAGCCGCGTGCCGTTCACCCGAAGCCGCCCGCCCGCCAGACCCTTTATTTAGCAAACCACGAACAACGCCGCAGCTCACCTATCGCGGCCTCACCGCAATGTCAGAAAAGAAACTCTCCGCCAACGAAGGCATCAAGACCCGCTCCAACTACCTGCGAGGCACGATCGCAGAAGGTCTGGCGGATCTGTCTACCGGATCGCTTTCGGAGGATGACCAGCAGTTGCTGAAGTTCCACGGCAGCTACCAGCAGGACGACCGTGACCTGCGTCCGGACCGCCGCAAGCACCGCCTGGAGAAGGCCTTCTCCTTCATGCTGCGCATCCGCCTGCCCGGAGGTGTGGCCACACCGCACCAGTGGCTGGAGACGGACCGCATGGCCATGCAGTACGCGAATGAGACCATCAAGCTCACCACGCGCCAGGCCTTCCAGCTCCACGGCGTGATCAAGTCGAACCTGAAGCGCACCATCAAGGAGATCAATGACTGCGCCATGGATACCATCGCGGCGTGCGGCGACGTGAACCGCAACGTGATGTGCAATCCGAATCCCTTCCTCTCCTCCGTGCATGCGGAAGTGATCCAGGCGGCACGCGACATCTCCGCGCACCTCACTCCGCAGACCCGTGCCTACCACGAGATCTGGCTGGATGGTGAGAAGATGACGACGACTGAAGAGGAACAGGAGCCTATCTATGGCAAGACCTACCTCCCGCGTAAGTTCAAGATCACCATCGCGGTGCCTCCGAGCAACGACGTGGACATCTTCGCCAATGACCTGTCCTTCATCGCCATCGTCGAGAACGGCAAGGTCGTCGGCTACAATGTTGCCATCGGTGGTGGCATGGGCATGACTCATGGCAATGAAGCCACCTATCCGCGCATTGCCGATGTCATCGGCTACTGCCCGGCGGAGAAGGTCGTGGATGTCGCGGAGAAGGTGGTCCTGGTGCAGCGCGACTACGGTGACCGCACCGATCGCAAGCACTCCCGTCTGAAGTACACCGTGCAGGACTACGGCGTGGATTGGTTCCTCAAGCAGATCAACTCCTACCTCGGCTACGATCTGGAGCCGACTCGTCCTTACCACTTTGAGGACAACGGCGACCGCTACGGCTGGGTGGAGGATGAAGCGGGTAATTTCCACTTCACGCTCTTCGTCTCCGGTGGCCGCGTGCTGGACACGCCCACCTATCCCATGCTCACCGGTCTGCGTGAGATCGCCAAGATTCATGACGGCGACTTCCGCCTGACCGCGAACCAGAATCTCATGATCGCCAATGTCTCCGCGAAGAAGCGCGCGGAGGTGGAGGCACTCCTGGAAAAGTACGGCATGCATCGCGCCCATGAGCAGAGCGCCATGCGCCTGGCCACCATCGCGTGCGTGGCCCTGCCCACTTGCGGCCTGGCCCTCGCGGAAGCAGAGCGCTATTTGCCGGAAGTCATCACGAACCTTGAGGAGAAGCTCGAGGAGTATGGCCTGCGTCACGATGCCATCACCGTCCGCATGACGGGCTGCCCGAACGGTTGCGGTCGCCCCTTCATCTCGGAGATCGGCTTCGTGGGTCGCGGTCCGGACCGGTACAATGTGTACCTCGGTGGTGGCCATGCCGGTCAGCGCCTGAGCAAGCTCTACCGTCAGGACGTGGCCGCAGGCGAGATCATCGACCTGCTGTCACCCATCCTGAAGCGCTATGCGAAGGAAGCCGATGAAGGCGAGCACTTCGGTGACTTCGTCATCCGCACCGGGTATGTAAATGCCACTGTGCAGGGCGACGACTTCCACAAGAACATCAAGCCCGAGGCCACCGCTACGGCTGGTTGACGGATGAAAAATCTGCCCCGGGCAGGAAGCGGTGAAAACGCCGCTCTTCTCCCGGGGCTTTTTTTGGTCTGCTCAGGTAGCGTGGGGGTGTCACCTGTTTGAGAATTGAGTGATTGCTGCATCTCCTATCTGGTGCCCGGCGCAGGAGGAATGAGATGGATATCCAGTCAACGCCAGAGTTGAGTATCGAGCGGTTCCGCTTTCAGGGACGAAAGCAACCGGGGCGTTCGCCGTGCTTTTCTGTCTACCTCATGGAGCAGGGAAGGGGAGCGGCGCGCGTGGACTATGCCGATCATGAGTTTGAATCTCCGTGCCTGCTTTGTCTGAGCACATATCAAAAGGCGAAGTTCGAATGCGGAGGTGAGGTGTCAGGATGGCTGCTGCGATTCCATGCCAATTTCTTCTGCATTGAAACGCACCATCACGCCGTGGGCTGCAATGGTGTGCTCTTCAATGAGGTCTATGAGGTTCCGATCGTGCGGCTGGATGCTGACTCGCTCGACGAGTTTCGTCGACTGATGCTCACGTTGGAGCAGGAACTGCGGTTGCAGGATTTGGCCCAGGCAGAGGTACTCATGGCGACTCTGAAAATTCTGCTCATCAAAGCGACGCGCATGAAGATTGCGCAACAAGGAACAGAAGGTGTCGCAGCAACGGATCGGCCGGAACCACTGCGACAACTTCGGGAACTTCTGGAAACACACTACCACCAATTGCACAGCCCGGGCGAGTATGCTCGGAGGCTCGGCATCTCTCCAAGAACGCTGTCGGACCTGGTCCGCACGCATTTCCACAAGACGCTCGCGGAGTTGATTCGCGACCGTGTAATGAAGCACGCCCGCTGGCAACTCCTGCACACGCTCAAGCCGGTGAAACAGGTCGCGCTGGAGGTCGGGTATGAAGACGAGTTTTACTTCAGCAGACTCTTCAAACGGGCCCTGGGATGCTCCCCGCAGGTCTACAGGGAGCAGGAGACGCTCAAACGAAAGGGCGCCAATTTGTCCATGTAGTCTTCCGGTTCATCCATTCCAATCAACCGGGCGGAATGGAATGTTCGGAGATGAAGAATCTCCTCCATAAAGGCCTCACTCTTGCAGCAGGAAGCATGACGCTTGGCATGAGCCTCACCCGCATGGGCCTCATCGTGGTCCTGGTGTGGATTGGTGCGTTGAAGATCTACAAGTATGAAGCGGATGGCATTGTGCCCTTTGTGGCTAACAGCCCGTTCATGAGCTTTTTCTACAAGTACAATGCACCCGACTACACGAAGCACGTGAATCCCGAGGGGGCGGTGGTCCCGGCGAATCGCGCCTGGCATGAAGGGAATCATACTTATCCCTTCGCATTGGGGCTGGGAGCGGTGTTGGTGGTGTACGGCCTGATGATTGGTCTGAATCCATGGCTTCCCCAGGTGGCGGCACTCGGGAGCGCCCTCGTGGTGATCATGTCCTTTGTCACACTCTCCTTCCTGATCACGACCCCTGAGAGTTGGGTGCCGGATCTTGGTGGTCCAGAGCAAGGATTCCCCCTTCTAAGTGCTCGGGGGCGACTGGTGGTGAAAGATGCCATTATGCTCGGTGCTGCGTGGGTGACCATGGCTGACTCTGCGGCGCGCTACCTACGTAGCAGAAGTTGAGATTGAATCGTGGGTGTGAGGCTGGGCGCCTCCCACACGCGCACGGCTTGCCAGGGGCTAGCTACGCCACGGACAGGTGGCCGTTTTGAAAGGCGTTGCTTCGATGAGGAGCAACGCATTTTTTTCGTCCAGACAGCGCGGGACGGTACTTAGGTATCTGTCCGGCACATTGGCTCTTTGGCCGGTGGTGCTGGCCATGCCCCTTTGCTACTCTCCGATTGTGAAACTTCCTCGCTTCCTCCTCGCCGTATTGGCGTCCCTTGGTCTGACAGTTGCATCTTGCCCCGCGGAGTCTAACCGCGTCGAAGCGGACATCTGCATCTACGGCGGCACCAGTGCTGGCGCGGTCGCGGCCGTGCAAGCGGCGACGATGGGCAAATCCGTGGTGCTGGTAGAAGCCGGGCAGCATATTGGTGGGATGAGCGTGGAAGGACTGGGCGGCACGGACATCGATAACCACGCGGGCTTCCAGAACAGCCCGGCGGTTGGGGGATTGGCGCTGGAGTTTTATCGCCGCATTGCTGGGAACTACGGAAGGCAGGAAGCCTTTGAGGCCATGTTGCGCGCCCGGGAAAAGAAGCCGGCGCTGTGGAGGTTCGAACCGCATGTGGCGGAGGCAGTCTTTGATGCCTGGATGAAGGAGGCCGGTGTGCGTGTGCTGCGCGGCCATCGTCTGGCGGAGAAGGATGGCGTGAAGAAGGAGGGTGCGCGCATTGTGAGCCTCCGAACGGAGAACGGTGCGGAGATCGCCGCGAAGGTGTTCATCGATGCCACATATGAGGGCGACCTTTTGGACTTCGCCGGGGTGAGTTTCGCTGTCGGACGCGAAGGGAATGCGAAGTACCACGAGACGAAGAATGGCATCCGCACGGATACAAAGCATGGGCAGCTCGACCGGCGCATCGATCCCTACAAGACGCCGGGCGATGCAACGAGTGGTGTCCTCTTCGGGGTGCAGGACGAGCCCCTCGGTGAGCATGGCGAGCCGAATGAAGCCATTCAGGGCTACGCCTTCCGCCTGTGCCTGACGAAGGACCCCGCGAACCGCATTCCTATCACCAAGCCGGACAACTACGATTCCGCGCACCATGAACTGCAGCGCCGCTATCTCGCCGCAGGAGGTGGCATTCCCGGACCGCACTCCTCCATTCCCAACGGCAAGACGGATCCCGGCTCGTGGCATTCACTCGCCGGAAATTTCACGGGGTGGAATCATCACTACCCGACAGCCAGCTATGCGGAACGCGAGAAGATGGTGAAGAACAGCCGCGACTACATCCAGGGAGTGTACTGGTTCATGGTGAATGATCCCGCAGTACCGGAGAAAATACGGAAGCTGTGGGAGGGCTGGGGCCTGTGCCGCGATGAATTCACGGACAACGGTGGCTGGCCCCGCATCTTCTATGTGCGCAATGGGCGCCGCATGGTGAGTGACTTCGTGCTCACGGAGGCGCACGTGCGCAAAGAGAATCCCGCACCCGTGGAGGACTCGGTCGGCCTCATTTGGTGGCCGCCGGATCTGCACCATGCCCGCCGCCTTGTGAAGGATGGAGCGGTCTGGAACGAAGGCGCGGTGTTCGATGCTTCCAAGACTGCCGACTGGATTCCGTGTGGCATTCCCTATCGCTCCCTCGTTCCCAAGGCCAGTGAGTGCACGAACCTTCTCACACCCACGTGCCCGTCATCCAGCTATGTATCGTATGGTGCCTATCGTATCGAATTCATCTTCATGGTGGCGGGACAATCTGCTGCCACTGCTGCCGTGGTGGCAGTGGACGAAGGCTTGTCGGTGCAGAAAGTCAGTTACACAAAACTGCGTGAGCGCCTCCTCAAGGACGGACAGGTGCTTGCCGAGCCGGAGAAATAAAATGTGCTGGTGCCTTCCAGCGTTGCGCATCAGCCTCACACGAGACTTTAGACTTCAGACATCAGCCCCATGAATCGTCGCCACTTCCTCCAGACTGCCCTTGCCTCCGCTGCCCTGCCGTCCCTCGCTTCCGCCCAGGAAGTGACAGCAAAGGTGAAGAAGCGCATCCTGCTGCGCTCTTCGTGGCAGACGGTGAACATCGGCGACATTGCCCACACCCCTGGCATGCTGCATCTGCTGGAGAAGCATCTTCCGGAGTATGACGTGACCCTCTGGCCCAGCAGCGTGGACAACGGTGTCGCGGAGATGCTGATGAAGCGCTTCCCCAAGCTGAAGATCATGGGCAGCACCGCCGAGGCAAAGAAGGAAGCCTTCGAAACGCATGACTTCCTGCTGCATGGCTCCGGCCCAGGCATTGTCGGGCAGAAGTCGATCCTCGAGTGGACCGAGAAGACGGGCAAGCCCTACGGCATCGGTGGCGTGACGTGGAGTGGCGGTGCCACGGACAAGGGCGAAGGCGTGAAAGTGATCAGCGGTGCGAAGTTCGCCTTCTTCCGCGACTCCGTTTCGCTGGAACTGGCGAAGTCCAAGGGTGCCACCAGTCCCATCATGGAGTTCGGCCCGGACGCGACCTTTGCCTGCGATCTCGTGAATGACGAGCCGGCCGCTGCGTGGCTCAAGGAAGTAGGGCTGGAGGACGGCAAGTTCGTCTGTTGCATCCCGAAGCTGCGCAACACGCCCTACTGGGAAATCAAGAAAGGCGTGAAGTTCGACGAGAAGAAGAATGCCCGGAATGAGGAGATGAAGGAGCATGACATCGCTCCGTTGCGGAATGCCGTCATCGCCGTGGTGCAGCAGACACCGATGAAGGTGCTGCTCTGCCCCGAAGACGCCAGCCAGATGAAGCTGAACAAGGAGATGATCTACGACAAGCTTCCCGAGGACGTGAAGAAGAAGGTCGTGTGGCGGCAGGACTACTGGCTCACCGACTTTGCCCAAAGCGTTTACAACCGCAGCGCGGGCCTTTTTGGCAACGAGCAGCACAGCCCCATCATGTGCATTGGCCACGGCATCCCGGCGATAGTTTGCCGTTACAAGGAACAGACCAGCAAGGGTTTCATGTGGAAGGACATCGGTCTGGGTGAGTGGCTCTTCGATCACGATTTCGATGAGGCAGAGAAAGGCCTCACACCTGCTGTGCTGGCGATTGTGAATGATCCTGCGACCGCGAAGGCCAAAGCTGCCAAAGGCAAAGCCGTGGCAGATGACCGCATGAAGCGCATGATGGATGTGCTGCGTGCTGAGTTGGAGGCTTAGCAGCAGTGAGATCGTAGCCGACTTTCTCCGAAAGTCGCTGCGCATTAAACTATCCGCCACCTCTGAAAAGGTCTGGGGCTTGAGAAGGCGTCTTCAAACGCGTTCTCAAGTCTCGGTTGAACAGCCTTGTGCTGGGCACACGGAAGGGCTGCGACTTGCGGAGAAAGTCCGCTACTACCCTGCCACGTCGCTACTCGCGGTATCCGCTACACCTCACTGACGATCCCATTGCTCGCACCGAAGGTCTGTGCCTCGATGTTCATGTGGTGCAGCATGCGGACAAAGAGATTCGACATCAGCATGTTGTTCTTCGTGTCGTAGGCGAGGTGGCCTTGATGCTTGAAGGTGCCGCCGGCGAGGATGATGGGGAGGTTATTGTTGTCGTGGGAGGATGAGTTCCCAAGGTTGCTCGTGTAGAGCACGCCGGTGTGATCCAGCAGGGACTGGTCACCTTCCTTGGTGGCTTTCATCTTCTCAATGAACTCGCCGAAGACTTTCACCTCGGCTTCTTCAATCAGCGCAAGCTGCTCCAGCTTTCCGGGATCCTGCCCGTGGTGCGAGGCGTCGTGGTGGCCCAGATTCACGCCATCGATTTCCGGGCGCTCCTGCGTGCCAAGCCATAGCGTCATCACGCGGGTGGAGTCTGTCTGCAGGGCGAGATGCACAATGTCATACCACTGGCGGGAGCGCTCAATGAGTTGAGGGCCACCGAAGTCGTTGTTGGGCGTTTGATACTCCACCTTCGGCTTGGGCGTGGTGCTCCAGTGCTCATCTTGCTGCAGGGACTGCTCCGCCTCACGCACGGAGGTGAGGAAAAGATCGAGACGCTCACGGTCATTGGTGCCGACCTTTCGATTGAGTGAACGGATTTGGTCGCCCACGTCATCCAGGATGCTCTGACCGTCCTTCACACGCTGAAGTTCGCGAGCTTCCTCCTCCGGCGTGCCGGCGATGAAGAGCTTGCGGAAGACCTGCGTGGCGCGTTGCTCCGCAGGAATGCGCACCCCGCGCTTGTTCCACGTCACATCGCCACCACCGAGATTCAGGCAGCGGAAGCGCGTCTGATTTCCAATGTGCGAGGCGACTTCCTGGTCCAGCGAGATGCCATTCTTGATGTCCTTGTCCCGGATGAATTCGGGTGCGACACCCGTGAAAATACCGACCTCAGCAAAGTGTCCAGCTGCGTAGCGGTGCGACATGCCCGAGAACACGGTGAAGCGGTCGCGCATGCCTTCTAAGTTCTTCAGGTACCGGCTGGCCACGTAGTCTTTCCCAGCCTTCTCCGGGAAGAAGTTCGGACCGTACATGCCCAGCGGCTGGCCAATGAGCACCATGCGGCGCGGAGACTTCAGAGCTGCCTGCTGCGCTCCGGAAGCCCGAAGAGGCATCATGGCATCGAGGAATGGCAGGCCAATGGCCACACCCGAAGCGCGGAGAAACGTGCGGCGATCCATGCGGGAAGATGATTTCATGGCAGTCGAAATGTGAATGGTTGGACGACGCTCGTTTACTTGTTCAGGAATACTCTGCTCTGCACCACCTCGTGTACCAGGGTGCGGAATCCGTAGTTTTCCGCCTTCAGCTTGGCCACAATCTGCTCGACCACTTCGCGGTCAGCGAACTGGATGTCTGCGCCGGTGGAGTAGATGAGGAGTTTCTTGGTGAGGCTTCGGGCGATCTGGTCCTTGTCTTCAAGAAGAAGCTTTTTGTAGTCGGCGAGATCCTTGAAGGGTTTACCTTCGGGGGTGACGGCGCCTTGCTCGACATCAGGACCGCGATACACACCGCGGCTGGTGTAGGGGAGATTCACGATGCCGGCCTTGGTGCGCGTGGTGACGCGGTAGAATTCACGCCAGTTGCCAATGGGATCATAGTTCTCCAGAGCGAACCCCGGTGGGTCGATGTGGGCATGGCACGAGTTGCACGCGGGGGTGTTGCGATGCATGTCGAGTTGCTGCCGGATGGTGGTGGCGCCACGGATGTCCGGCTCGATGGCGGCGACATCTGGCGGTGGGGGTGAGGGTGGCTTGCCGATGATCTTTTCCAGCACCCATTTTCCGCGCAGGATGGGCGAGGTGTGCGTGCCATCGGCGGTGACTTTCAGCACGGAAGCGTGGGTCATCACGCCGCCGCGGCGGCTCTCTGCGGGCAGTTTCACCTTCTTGAACTTACTACCGGTCACACCGGGAATGCCATAGAGCATGGCGAGGCGCTCATTGACCATGGACCAGTCCGAGTCCACGAAGTTGAGCAGGCTCAGGTTGTTCTTCAGCACCTCCTCGAAGAAGAGCTCGGTCTCAAGGGGCATGGCCCACAGCAGGAGACTATCGAAGTCGCTGTAGAGCTGCGGGTCGGGGATGGTGAAGTCGATCTTCCGCAGGTCCAGCCACTGTCCCGCGAAGTTCTTCGTGAAGTTATTTGCCTTCGGAGAGTTCAGCATGCGCTCCACCTGGGCCTGCAAGGTAGCGGGCTTGCTCAGTTCGCCCCGGTACGCGAGCGACAGCAACTCGTTATCGGGCATGGTCGACCAGAGGAAGTAGGAGAGACGCTCCGCGAGGGAGAAGTTGTCGAGTTTGGTCGACGCAAGCTCGCCGCTGGCCGCGGCTGGTGTCGCGGGCGCATTGCTCAGGAAGAGGAAATCGGGCGAGGAGAGGATGAGCTTGTAGCCATACGTCATGGCATCAAAGAAGGTGTACTTCTCGTCGAGCTTGCCGTGCACCTTTTGCACATAGTGCTGCTGCACCTCCTCGCTCACGGCGCGGCGGAAGGCGCGTGGCAGGAAGGCTCTGATGAGACGTGCAGCATCTTCCTTCGGGTTCGCGGAGTCCGGCACCAGCGGGTCGGCATGCCACTGCGAATCATTGCGATTGTCCGGAATCTTCGGCACGCGACCGCCGGTGTTCTCCGCTTTCACCACGGAGCGTGCTTTGAGCGGTACCCCGGAGAAGATTGCGTTGTAGCTGGGTGGAGGGAAGGCATCGATGGGACCTTCGATCTTCAGATACTCTACCAGCACGCCGGGACCGGTGTATTCCTCAATGGGTTTCTTGAACCCGCGAATGTCCCAGGAGGTGAGGAAATTCAGCACAAACGACTGCCGCCGCGCGAGGTCGATCTCGTACTCGATGATTTGTGGCTCACCATGCGGAATATCGCGTACATCACGCAGCACGGGACCTTCACGACCACTGTCCATCACGGTCATGAAGCCCACCGAAACGGGCTTGGTCTCCGCCCCCACGGCACACGCTTTGATTTGAATCTTGTAACGGCCGGCTACAGGTGCAGATGCAGTGGAGCAGAGTCCGTAACGCGGCAGCTTGCTGTAAATAATAAGCGCGTCTCCTTGCAGCTTCGAGGTGCGACCGAGGCCTTGTTTGAAGTAGGGCCCCTTCTGCGTCATCTCCAGCCCCGTGCGCGTGTTGCTGAAGGGCATGGGCGGCTGCACCGGGATGGCGGCGGTGATGGCCTTCGTCGCAGCTTCCTGATAGAGGAGGAAATGCGTGGCAGAGAGGTCGAGGCCGCTGCTCACGTTGTCGAATCCCGCGGTGGTGCTATCTTCGGGCAGCATTTCCTTGAGCGGCGTTTTCGTGCCGAGCAGGTCATTGACCGTGTTCTCGTACTCCGTGCCATTCAGCCGGCGGATCATCACGCGTCCCTGCTTTTGCTGATTCGCAAGCGAGGCATGGTGCAGTTCGCCGCGGAGATAGTTCATCGCTGCCTGCAGAGCTGGTTGGGGAGGACGCTCTTCCTTCTTCGGCGGCATCTCGCCGGAGGCCATTTTATCGAGCACCTTCACCCAACTGGCCGAAGTCTTGGCACTCGCAAAGTCGACCGGGAGCGTATCGAGCCGCAATCCGGCCTTCTGCACATCCTCTCCATGGCAGTCGGTGCAGTGCGCATCCAGCAGCGTCTTCACCTGGGTATTGAAAGCACCTGCTGGCGTCGCTGGCGCTGCTGAGCAAATCGACGCCGTGGCGGCAAGGATGAGAGGTACGGTGAGGCGGGGCGAGGGCATGGACAGACCGCGTGGGTGAGGGGCAGTGGAGCGGGAAGGTCAACGCCGGGACAGGGGCCGGTGTTGCACGCGGTTATACAGGCAATCGGCCTCCGGCGACTAGCCCTGATTTCGCACCCGGAACTGCTTTGGCGTCATGCCGGTGCGCTTGCGGAACTGCTGGGTGAAGGCGCTCTGGTCGCAGAAACCATGGTTCAGCGCGACCTCAATAATGGGCGCCGACGTCTTGGCCAGGGCCTCGGCGGCAGACTGGATGCGCGTGCGCAGCATCAGTTCGTGCGGGGTGAGCCCCAAGGTGGCCTGGAGCTGGCGATGCAGATGCCGCTCGGAAACGCCAGCCGCCTTGGCGAGCTCGGCGGTGGAGACGTTCTTGTCGCAGTTCTTTCGCGCATACTGCACGGCGGCGGTCACCTCTCGCACGTCATGATGGCGCATGCGGTCTTCATCGCGTCGGGTGATGCCCATGACGCCAATGACCTCACCGTCCTTGTCCAGCACAGGAAGCTTCGTGGTGAGGAACCAGTCGAGATTCCGCTGTTCATCGTACCAGACTTCGAGGCGGTTGATGAGCGGCTTGCGACTGCGCATCACCATCTGGTCGTCCTCGCGGAAGGCTTGCGCGAGCTCGGCGGGGAAGAACTTCTCGTCCATGGCGCCCACCAGTTCCCGCTCATGTTTGATGCCGAACCGGGCAAAGGTCACACTGTTCGCCGCAATGTGCCTGCCGTGAGCATCTTTCACAAAAAAGAAGACGCCAGGAAGATGCTCAAAAATGGCCCGAACGCCCTGTGGATCGGCCATGCGGGCGAAAAATTCGGCCTGGAGAGGGGGCATTGCCATGGCAGAATTTTAACAAACATTGGCAGGCTGTCACCAAACAACACCGGATCTGCGAGGGTATTTATGGACGCTTATCTGCCCCCTGAAATTCTCCCGTACCCTATGGTCAAGCTCACCCGCCAGCTCCTCCTTGCTGCCCTGTTAAGCCTGTCGTCGTCCGCCGTCGCGCAAGACAATGTCGAGTTCCCACCCAAGCCTCCGGTGAGGCCTCTCTCGCCTGCGGAGGCTGCCAAGACCTTCCAGCTTCCGCCGGGCTATCGCCTGGAGCTCGTGCTGAGCGAGCCGGAGATCGTGGACCCGGTGTGCATGGCCTTCGATGGCAACGGCCGCCTCTATGTGGCTGAGATGCGCACCTACATGCCAGACATCGATGGCACGAATCAACTCGTCCCCGGCAGCCGCGTTTCAGTGCACTGGTCCAGCAAGAATGATGGCGTGTACGACCAGCACCGCATTTTCGCAGACAACCTGAAGCTGCCCCGTCTGCTGCTCCCGCTCGCCGATGGCGTGCTCATCGGTGAGACGGATACGAATGACATCTATCTCTACAAGGACACCAACGGTGATGGCGTGAGCGATGAGAAGAAGCAGGTGTACCAGGGTGGACCACGCGGTGGAAACCTGGAGCACCAGCCCAGCGGCCTGACGTGGGCGAATGACAACTGGCTCTACACCGCGGTGAACAACTACCGCCTCCGCTGGAAGGACGGCCAGCTCATCAAGCAGGACATCCCCGGCAACGGCGGCCAGTGGGGGGGCACGCAAGATGATGATGGCAAATTCTGGGTGGTGAATGCCGGTGGTGAAAAGGGGCCGCTGAACTTCCAGCAGCACATTCTCTATGGGCAGTTCGCCACGAGGAACCAGTTCGAGCCTGGCTTTGATGTGGTGTGGCCTGCCATGGGCCTGCGCGACTATCAGGGTGGCCCCGGCAAGTCTCGTGATGATGACACGCTGAATCACTTCACCGCGACCTGCGGTGGTGAGATCTACCGTGGAGATCAGCTCCCCGCCGAGCTGAAGGGCAACCTTTTCTTTGGCGAGCCGGTGGGCCGCCTCGTGCGTCGCAGCACCATTGAGGTGAATGACGGCATCACCATCCTGCACAACCCGTATCCGCAGAATGAGTTCCTCCGCAGCACGGATGCCTGCTTCCGTCCTGTGGACATGAAGACCGCGCCGGATGGCACCCTTTTCATCGTGGATATGTATCGCGGCATCATTCAGGAGGGCAACTGGACGCGTGAAGGCAGCTACCTGCGCAAGGTGATCCTGCAGCACAGCATGGACAAGATCATCGGTCGCGGTCGCATCTGGCGCCTGGTGCATGAAACGACAAAGCCCGTACCTGCTCCGAAGTTGATCGATGCCTCGCCCAAGGAACTCGCCACGACCCTCGCGCATCCGAATGGTTGGTATCGTGATACGGCTCAGAAGATTCTGGTGCTGAAGCAGGACAAGAGCATCGCACCCACACTCACGGAAATGGTGCAAAAGCATGAGAATGCACTCGCACGCATCCATGCCCTGTGGACGCTGGAAGGCCTTGACGCACTCACGCCGGACATCATCCGCTCTGCATTGAAGGACGCGTCTCCGCAGGTGCGCCGCGCCGGCATCCGCGCCAGCGAATCACTGACGGATGAGAAGCTGCAGCAGGACGTGATGGCACTCGCGAAGGACAGCGACCCATCGGTGGTGATCCAGGTCTGCCTTACGGCAAAGCTCATGAAGTGGAAGGACCACGCGAAGTTCGTGAACCTCGCGGCTCTGGGCGCACCTTCCAAGGGCGTGAAGGAGATTGCCACGCAGATCCTCACGAACAGCAGCGAATTTCCCCGCGAGCTCGGCGGCACACAGAAGGAAATGATGCATCGTGGGCAGGCCATCTATCAGGAGCTGTGCTTCACCTGCCACGGTCTTGATGGCAAGGGCACGGCCATTGATGGACCCACCGGTCCCATGTTGCTCGCACCTCCGCTCTCGGGATCGAAAGTAGTCATGGGCCATCGCGATGGTCTCATCCTCGCGCTGCTGCACGGCGTGACGGGTCCGGTGAACGGCAAGACCTTCCAGGCACAGATGATCCCCATGGCGAACAATCCGGATGAGTGGATCTCCGATGTGCTCAGCTACGTGCGCAACCGCTTTGGGAACGCCGGCACCTTCATCGAGACCAAGGATGTGGCCCGTGTGCGCAAGGAATCCGCGGCGCGCACCACGCCCATGACGGAGGAGGAAATCTTTGCCTCAGCTCCCCCGGTGCTGGCCAATCGTAAGGACTGGAAACTCGCCACGAGTGAGAAGGCGGATGGCCTGGCGGGTTGCATCGACGGCGATCTGAAGTCCAAGTGGACCAGCGAGAAGCCGCTGAACAATGGCATGTGGCTCACTATCGAGCTGCCCACGGAAGCCACCATCAATGGCCTGCGCTTCTCCTTCAGCGCGGGCGGTGGCTATCTCACGCGAAACCTGCGCGTGGAAACTTCTGCGGACGGCAAGGCCTGGAGCAAGCCGGTGTACAATGGCGGTGCTCCCACGAACCTGACGGAAATCGCCTTCTCACCCACGAAGGCGAGGTTCATCAAGATCACGCAGACGGGGAGTGGTGACAAACGCACTCCGTGGAACATCCACGAGCTGGACATCACCACGCCTCGTAGCGTGATGCCCTGAGGACCATGAGATCATTCGTTGCTTTGCGTTCTCTCCTGGTGATGAAATTCGGCTTCCTCGCCGCCACGGCACTCCTGCTGTCAGCCCTTTCTCTGACGGCAGAGGTCACGGTGAATCCGCTCTTTGCGGATCACATGGTCTTGCAACGAGAACGCCTGCTTCCCGTGTGGGGCAAGGCGACACCGGGTGAGGAAGTCACGGTATCCTTCGCCGGAGAATCGAAGTCCACGAAGGCGAATGAAATTGGCCGGTGGCAGGTGGTGCTCTCGCCCAAGGCTGTCTCGCGTCACCCGCAGAAGCTGACGGTGAAGGGCAAGAACCTCATTGTGCTGGAGGATGTGCTGGTAGGTGATGTCTGGCTGGGCATGGGCCAGTCGAACATGGACTGGAGCCTTTCCACCACGGACCGGCGCGAAGTCATTGAGAAGATGCCGCCGGGAAAGTTCGACAACATCCGGCTCTTCAAGGTGGGTGAAACCCAGGTCGATACTCCGGCGGAGGAGGTGAAGGGTGCTTGGACCGCGGCCGCGACGAAGGAGATACTCGCCTTCAGCGCCACGCTCTTCTACTTCGGCGAGGCGCTCAGCGAGCATCATCCTGATGTACCGCTGGGATTGATTCGATCCTCTGTGGGCGCGACGAATCTCTACTGCTGGATCCCCAATGAACTCCGCGATGACGATCCTTCCGCTGCCTATCTGCGTACCTGGTGGAGCAATGCCATGAAGGGGTGGTCGCCAGAGAAACAGGTGCAACGGGATCGTGAACTCGCCGAATACGAAGCGAAGCTGAAGGACTACCAGCAGCGCAAGGTGAATCCGCCACAGGACTTCAAGAAGCCGGGCGAACTGCTGGGTCCCCAATGGTCCCGCCGTCCATCGGCCTTGTACAACGGGATGATTGCCCCATTGCAACCGTACGCCTTGCGAGGGGTCATCTGGTACCAGGGCGAGTGGGATTCCAAGCATGACTGGGTGACGGTGTATCATGATATGTTTGCCGGCTTTGCGAAACGCCTTCGTGCCAACTGGGCATCCAAATCCGGCGGGGTCTCACCGGGAAAGTTTCCCATCTTCCTGGTGCAACTCCCGGCACGCGAGCCGAACGATGGCAAGTACTGGCCCTACATGCGTGAAGTGCAGGAGCGTCTCGCCACCACCGTGCCGGACAGCGGTTTTGTGGTGACCTATGATACCAATGATCCCAACGAACTGCACCCCCGTGAGAAGTCGCCCATTGGCCAGCGTCTGGCCTTGCTGGCCCGTGCGAAGGTGTATGGTGAGAAAGTCGACTGGCATGGTCCGTTGCTGAAGTCCAGCAAGCAGGACGGCGCGCAGCTGGTGTTGGAATTCGATGCCGGAAGTGAATCGTTGAAGAGCAGCGATGGTCTGCCTTTGCGGAACTTCGAGGTGGCTGGTGAGGACGGTGCGTACTATCCCGCGGTGGCTGAGATTCGCGGTAGCGGTGTGCGGGTCTCCAGCCCAGCTGTGAAGTCGCCCCGCACGGCGAGATTCGCTTTTGTGCCTGCGCCCGGGAAGCCAAACTTCTACAACTCAGCAGGTCTGCCTGCGGCACCATTCCGCACGGACAAGCTTTCGCGGCCTTCCAAGTAGAAGAGCCTGTGGTCCCGGGTGAGACTTTAGTGACGGAAACACCAGCGGGAGTGCTTTTTGGTAGATTCCCGGGCGATTTGGCGTTGTGCTGATTCACTCACGCATGGCGCATTCCTCCGGCTCACTTCTCCGCATTCTGGTTGTCGGCTGTGGCAGCATTGGGGAGCGGCATCTGCGGTGTTTCCAGACAACCGGGCGTTGCGAGGTGGAAGCCTGTGATGCCAACCACACGCTGCTGCAGACCGTGGAGGAGCGATATGGGGTCAAGACGCAGCCTGATCTCAATGCCGCGCTGCAATCGAATCGCTATGACGCGCTCATCATCTGCACGCCAGCGCACACGCATTTGCCGATTGCGCGTCTGGGGGCGGTACATGGTGCAGCTCTATTGATAGAGAAGCCGCTCTCCACCTCACTGGATGGCGTGGAGGAGACACGCTGCGCCCTCGAGCGAAGTGGTAAGCATGTGGCCGTGGCGTATGTGTATCACGCTTTCCCGTGGATTCGCGAAGCGCAGGCGCATGTGAAGTCTGGCACGCTTGGACGCATGCTGCATGCCACGATGCAGGCGGGGCAGCATTTCCCCACATTTCGCCCGGCGTACCGGGACATCTACTATGCGAAGCGTGAGATGGGAGGCGGTTGTATTCAGGATGCCATCACGCATGCCATGAATGCCATGGAGTGGATGCTGGGTCCTGCAACGCGTGTCTTTACCGATGCCTCGCACCAGATGCTGGAGGGCGTGACGGTGGAGGATACGGTGAATCTCTCGGTGCGGCATGAGGATATTCTTGCGAGCTATGCCATGAATCAGTTTCAGACGCCCAATGAACTGAGCATCCTGCTGCACGGGGAGCTGGGCAGTCTGAGCATCGAGCATCACCGCCAGCGCTGGGGCACCATGATGCGCGGGGAAACGGAGTGGACCTGGCGTGTGACGCCTCCGCTTCAGCGGGACGACCTTTTCATCGCGCAGGCGAATGCCTTCCTCGATGGCATGGAGGGCAAGCCTTCACCGCTCTGCACCTTTGATGAAGGGGTGCAGACGCTGAAGTTCAACCTTGCCGCGCTGCGCTCCATGGATTCCGGCCTGCCCGTCACCATTTCATAAGAGAGATGACCTGATATGATCACCCCGGGAAAAGAAATCCGCCTGGCCATGCTGGGCATGATTGAAGGAAACGGGCATCCCTACTCCTGGTCGGCCATCATCAATGGGTATGATCCGGTGGAGATGGCGAAGTGTCCCTACGCCGCCATCCCGGCTTATCTGGGCAGGCAGCCGCTCGACTCTGTGCGTATTCCGGGGGCGCGCGTGACGCATCTTTGGACGGACAATCCTGCCGAAGCCGAGGCCGTGTCTCGGGCGAGTCTCATCGAGCACATCGTTACTCGGCCGGAAGACGTGATAGGGCAGGTGGATGCGGTGATTATTTCCACCGATGACGGGGATAATCACGTCACCCGTGCACGTCCCTTCGTGGAAGCAGGTTTGCCAGTGTTTGTAGACAAGCCCATGGCTACGAACGTGCCGGATCTGCAGCAGTTCGTGTGCTGGCACCGGGAGGGCAAAGTCATTCTCTCGACCAGCGGCATGCGCTATGCGCCGGAGATGCGGCAGGCGGAGGCGATGCTGCCGGATCTTGGCGAGCTACGCTGGATCACCAGCTTCACATGCAAGACCTGGGAGCGCTACGGTATCCACGCGCTGGAGGCGATTTATCCGCTGCTCGGTCCCGGCTTCACAAGTGTCCGAACCATGCATCAGGCTGGCTCGGATGTGGTGCATCTCACCCATGGAGGCGGCGCACAGGTGACCCTCGGAGCCATTCATGATGCGTATGGAAGTTTCGGCGCGGTGCACCTGTACGGCACGAAGGGGCAGCTTGCCCTGCGGCTCAGTGACACTTATCCCGCGTTCCGCGGCCAGCTCGTGGCGTTCATTGAAATGCTGCGCACTGGGGCGCGCCCGGTGGCCTTTGAGCAAACCGTCGAGCTGATGACCATCCTGATTGCCGGAATTCAAAGCCGCGAGAAAGGCGGCGCGGAGGTCCTGCTCGCTGATGTTCTGGCCTGATATCATCTTCATTTTCGCTTCACATCCTCCCATGAAACTCCGAACGAGCCGTCTCCTCCGCGAACTGAATGCTGGTGCCAATCCGTGCACGTTGAAGTTGAATCTCAATGACCCGCGCATCATCGAGCTGGCTGGTCTCGCCGGTGCGGCGGCGGTGTGGCTCTGCAACGAGCATGTGCCCAATGACTGGACGAATGTGGAGCACCAGGTGCGCGCCGCGAAGCTGTACGACATGGACACCATCGTGCGTGTGAGCAAGGGCAGCTACAGCGAGTATGTGAAGCCCTTCGAGCTGGATGCCACCGCCATCATGGTGCCACACGTCACAACAGCAGAGGAGGCACGGAAGATTGTGGAGATGACGCGGTTCCAACCCATGGGACGACGTCCGATTGATGGAGGCAATATCGACGGCGCCTTCTGCCAGATTCCCATGGTGGACTATCTGAAGCACGGCAATACGGAAAAGCTGCTCATCCTGCAAATCGAGTCGCCGGAAGCGCTGGCCAATGTGGAGGAGATCGCGGCCGTGCCGGGGTTTGATGTGCTGCTTTTTGGCCCGGGAGATTTCAGCCATCTGATTGGCAAGGCGGGACAGGTGGGCGATGCCGAGGTGGTCGCAGCTCGCAAACGGGTGGCGGAAGCCGCACGTAAGAACGGCAAGCACCTCATGATCCCAGGCATGGTCGCTCCGCGTTCAGAATTGGAGGCGGAAGGCTGGCGCATTTTCAATCTTGGCGCGGATGTCTTGAGCCTCGGCGCTGCATTTAACAAACTCGTGTCCGACTACACTGGCAGTGCCGCTGCCGTGCCAGCGGCGGTTTACAATTCCAAATCATGAATGCCCTTCAAGATTTCAGCCTGAGTGGCAAGGTGATCGTGCTCACGGGTGGCGCAGGTCTCTTTGGTCGTGGACTCGCCGCCATGCTCGCGGAATCCGGTGCCACACTGGTGCTGGCTTCGCGAAACGTGGAGGCGCTGGACTACGTGGTGCGCGCGGAGCGTGCGCGCGGCTTCGACGTGCATGCGGAGTCGCTGGATCAGGGGGAGGAGAAGTCCATCCTTGCGCTTCGTGACCGCGTGCTCTCCCAACATGGTCGTGTGGATGGCTTGGTGAACAACGCCGTGCTGCGCGTCATGAAGTCACCTCAAGATGATGTGTCCACGTGGGAGCAGTCCATGAAGGTGAATGCCACGGGACTCATGCTCATCACACGTGCCTTTGGTGACGCCATGATGGCGAACAGCAACGGAGGTAGCATCGTGAACATTGGCAGCATCCAGGGTGCGGTGGGCGCGAGTCTCGAACTCTACGAAGGTACCAATATGGGTGTGCCACCGCCTGATTACTTCTTCCACAAGGGAGGGATGATGAATCTCACCCGCTACCATGCGGCCATCTACGGACCACAAAACATCCGGGTGAACTGCCTGCTTCCCGGTGGGTTCTTCAATCACCAGCCGGAGCCGTTTCTCACCCGCTACAACCAGCACACCATGCTCAATCGCATGGCCGGAGATCGGGACCTGGGCGGTGCGGTGATCTTCCTGCTCAGCGATGCATCACGCTACATCACCGCCGCGATGATCCCGGTGGATGGTGGGTATACCGCGAAATAGAACGCTGCTATGGCTTCAGCAACTCCGTGAGTGGAATGCGCCAGCACTTGTCCGTGCGGTGCTTCTTCGCGTCTTCACCGCCAAGGCAGTAGACGTACTTGCCATCGCTGACGAGGCCTACCATGGCGGCGATGGGCAGGGATTTGCCGATGCGGTACCGGTTGGCCTTTGTGTCGTAGACAAAGGCTGCAGAATAGAATGATGCAGGACTTTCTCCGTAGCCACCGGCGAGATAGATCTGTGTGTCATCCAGTCGCAAGGCCGTGACGCCACGCCAGGGCATCGGGTAGGGACGAATTGGTGTCCACCTCTTGGTCGCTGTACGGAACACTCTGGCGTCCGCGAGATTTTCCACCGTGGTGGGAGAAGTGGCTCGCGCGCTCGTGAAGACATAGAGCGCATCGCCGCTTACCGCTCCGGTGGAGATGAAGAGGTGTACGGAGGGGTCTTCGAGAAGATCCTCGACCTTGCCATTCTCCAGCGACACCTGTTGACCATACGGCACCACGCCATCCAGCTTTGCCGGGTCCGGGCTGCCGCCGAAGACAAAAAGACTCTTCTGCGTACCGGAACCAAGAATGCCTCCGACCGCAAGGCTCGTGGCCTGTGGGAGCCGGAGAGGCGTGGTAGTGACTTTCTTGTCAGCGCCAATTTTCAGCACTTCGGCGCGGCCCTGCTTTCCATCATATCCTCCGGCAATGAGCAGTCCATTCTCCACCTCCGCGGAGACCCCATAGGCCAGTGGGTTGGGCAGCTTCCCGATCGACTTCCACTGATTGGCGGTGGCGTCGTAGAGCCACACCTCATCGAGCCATACCTTGACGTCATCCTTCCATGTGGTGCCACCGGCGATGACGAGCTGTCCCTGCACGACACCCGCTGCGAAGCCGCCATTTGGCACCGGCAGTGGAGCGATGGGTTCCCACTCAGCAGCAGCGATGGTCGCAGTGGTGGCAAGAGTCATCAGGCTACTCCACACGCTTTTCATCAGGGTCCGTGGCACGTTCATAGATATCATGGGGAGATTTACTGTCCTGCCAGCCGGGACGCGTGCGGACATCGCTGGCTCCGCTGAGTTCGCCGGGTTGGCTGGGGGGCGTTTGGTCGTCCACTCGGCGCATTTCCCACCAGCACTGGCCACGATGATTGTGCTCATGGTCCACCACAAAACCCGCCTGCTGCATCACCGGGCCTATCCAGCCCATGCAGTGGTCGCAGTAGTCGTGATATTGGACGAGTCCATTTCGCATGAGAAATCCTTTTGAGGGACACGCATGCATGTCGATGCGGAAGACATCGTGACAGGCGGTCATCGCATAGCCCGCTGCCTCTTCATCCAGCGTGTGGTGCCAGTACTGTTTCATGCCCTCGATGCCGCCCGCGATGATGGTGGCCGAGGCATGCTGCTGTGAGTCCTTCGCGATGGCATCTTCCCAGTAGTCGCGCACCAGGGCATGGCCGCCTTCCTTCTCCAGCCAGCCAAAGGTCCACTCGTAGTGGCCGCAGAAGTCGTAGGCACCGATCATGTAACCTCCGTGATGTCCTCCAGTTTCTGAGGCCCAGCGACAGCCTCGCGTTTCAGGAAGCGCTGGGTGCAGCTCCCGTTGCCACCTGAGATCCGCACCGTATAGGCTGCGGGCGTCGCCATGGCTTCGCTGACGAAGTAGCAGTGCTGGCACAGGCAGGGAAGGATGGTGCGGCCGTTATCCCTCAGGTGTTTGATGACGGGGCACACCCTCACTTCCAGACGCACCTCATCGGGAAGCTCGTGCACTTCGACGGTGCTGCCCGGTTCAGCCTTGAAGAAGTCGCGCCAGTATGTCGCTATGGCCGCCATGCCGCCCTCCTTCCACAATCTCGAAACGGGCGCATAATACTGCGAGCCGAGTTCCGTCCAGTAACGTCGCAGACCCTCCATGCCGAGCCTGCGCTGCACGAACTGGAAAGTAGCATTGATCGCGAAATAAAAATCAGCCGCGCCCACCGGCTTGGTGTCGGTGTAGGGCAGCGAGGTGCCGGGTCCGGACATGAGTGGGATACGCCGGGGCTGACGCAACCTTACGGCACAACCACAGCAGTACCGCCGATGCCATTCCCTGCGCCGAGAAGTGCATCAAGGTCCCGGCCACATTGACCGATGTAGCTGAGTACTGAGGCGAAGTCGCTGCCGTAGTTCAGGAACTGGCAACCCATCTCCACGGCGATGCGTGCATCCTCCGCGGTGCCGACAGGGAATCCCCACGGCTTGCCATGCTTGCGGCAGGCAGCGGCCATCCGCTCGACTGCGGGGCGCAGTACAGGATCCTGGATGGAGGGCTGGCAGCCGAGTCGCAGCGAAAGGTCACCAGGACCCATGAAGACAATATCCACGCCAGGCACGGCGGCGATGTCATCGATATTCTCAAGTGCCTCCGGCGACTCGAGCTGGGTAATGAGTGCCGTCTCCGTGTTTGCCTTGTGGATGTAGTCGGGATCGCGGTTCACCCAGAACTCCGCATCCACACCCGCCCCATCCAGACCACGATCTCCCAGCGGCGGATATTTCGTGGCCATCACCAGGCGTTTCGCCTGCTCGGCGGTGTTCACCATGGGAATCATCAGCGCTGTGGCGCCATCTTCGAGAAGACGGGAAAGCTGGGCGCGCTCTTGCGTCGGCGGGCGCCATACACAATCAATATCCGCCACACGTGTTTGGAGGATCATCGCTTCAATCTGCCGGGGGTCCCAGGCGCGATGCTCGGCGCATACCCACACTGCGTCGAATCCCGCGTGCTTTGCCAGGTGCGGGTAGAAGGGAATGAAATTCCCGGTGGAGCAGACACGGGCGACACCGCCGGAGCGGATCTTGGAGAGGAGCAGCGAGCGACGGAACATGATGGTGCGACTCTGCGAGGCATCGCCGCTGGTGCAATTGGAATCCAGACAAATCATTTTGTGCTGCCGCGCAAGGAGTGGAGAGCATTCACGTATGCCCAAGATGGCGAATTTTTCCTGGCTGGATTACACCATCTTCGGCGCCTATCTTTTGGCCTCCGTGGCTATTGGGCTCTTCTCCGCGCGCGGTCAGGAGACGATGAAGGACTACTTCCTTGCGGGGCAGAAGGTGAATCGATTCGTGGTGGCCATGACGATCATGGCGGCGCTGTTCTCCGGTGTCAGCTACCTCGCGGGTCCGGCAGAGGTGTACAAAAATGGCATCGCCTTTTCCCTGGTGATGCTGTCGTTTTTCATCGCCACACCTTTCACGGCCATCTACCTGCTGCCCTTCTTTTACAACAGCCGCTACTTCACGGCGTATCACTTCTTTCAGGACCGGTTTTCTCTGTCAGTGCGGCTGCTCGCTTCCGGCCTTTTCATTCTGCGGGTCTCGCTCTGGCTCGCCGCCGCCACCTATGCGCCGGCACTGGCATTGGAAAAAGTGACCGGATTGCCCCTGTGGTTCACCATCATGTGCACCGGCATGGTCACCACGGTGTACACCGTCTTCGGAGGGATGAAGGCCGTCATCTGGACGGATGTCATGCAACTCGCTGTGCTCTTCGGGGGACAATTGGTCATTGTATTGTTGGCGGCATCCAAGATTCCCGGGGGCTTTGCCGGAGTGTGGGAGACCGCTGGCGCAGATGGAAAGTTGAACATCAGCTTCTCCTTTGACCCGAGTGTGCACGCCACGTTCTGGGCCACCATCATCGGCGGAGCGTTTCTCAGCCTCGTGCAGATGGCGACGGATCAGGTTTCCGTGCAGCGTTATCTCACGGCGGGGAGCCTGCGAGATGCGCAACGCTCGCTGTGGATCAAGCTCTGGATGATGCTCCCGGTGCTTGTCCTCTTTTACGGCACAGGGCTGGTCCTCTATGCGTTCTACAAATTTCAAGGTGACCCCCTCAGCGCAGGACATATCCAAAAGGAGGACCAGATCCTGCCCTACTTTGTCGTCACCCAGCTTCCCTCTGGGCTCGCCGGTGTGCTCATTGCCGCCATTTTTGCGGCGAGCATGTCCACAGTTTCTGCCGGCATCAACTCGCTTACCTCAGCCACGCTTTGTGACTTCTACCAGACGCTGAGCAAGCCGGAGTCGCTGACGGAGAAGTTGCTGCTGGCCAAGTCGCGTTGGTACACCCTCTTCTACGGAGTGCTGGTGACGGGTCTGGCCTTCTTCATCTCCACCATGAAGAGCAATCTGGTGCAGTCGGTGAATACCATCATCGCGCTTGTGGGTGGTCCCATGGTGGGATTGTTCCTGCTGGGCATTTTCACCAAGAAGGCGAACGCCCGTGGCGCCATCATTGGGTGTGTGGTTGGTTTTGTAGCCTTGCTCGGCATCAATCTGTTTGCCGCCAAGCAGGTGAATTTCCTCTGGCACACCATGATTGGCACCATCATCACCATGGTGGTGGGCCTGCTTACTTCCGGCCGATCTGCGTCACCGTCAGTCCCCCATCGATCACCATGATCTCGCCGGTGATGTAGCGGGCGGCATCGGAGCAAAGGAAGACGACTGCGCCAGAGCAGTCCTCTGGTGTGCCCACGCGACCCAGCAGGATTTTCTTTTCGTAGTGTGCTAGCAGATCGGCGGATTGGGGTTCCATCCACACATTGGTGAGTGGAGTGCGAATGAGGCCAGGCGCAATGCCATTCACGCGAATGCCATGGGGGGCGAGGGATACCGCGAGAGAACGCGTCAGCATCACCAGCGCGCCCTTGCTGGAGTCGTACGCGCAGGAGTCCGCTTCTGCTTGGAAGCCATTCGTACTTGCGGTGACTACGATGCAGCCCGGACGCTGTTCGGCCACCAAACGCTTCGCAAAAGCCTGCGCCAAGAAGAAGGAGGCGCGCACATTGAGGTTCATGGTGCGGTCCCAACGTTCCCGCGTCATCTCCAGCACGGGCAGGTCAAAGAAGCTGCCGGCATTGCAGACGAGTATGTCGAGGCCGGGCTCCGTGGAGAAGGCCTGGGAGATGAGGGCCTCACTGGCATTTTCTCCGAGCAAATCGCTCTGCGCATAGGAGCTGTCTGCTGGAACCTCGGCAGGCTTCGCATCCAATCCATGGAACACAACGCGGGCTCCTGCCTCCTTCAACGCAAGACCTGCCGCAAGGCCGATGCCCTGCGACGATCCGGTCACCAGCGCGGCGCGTCGTTCAAGCGAGAATGTTTTCATCTGCGAGCTTCAGATAAGCGCGGGTATTCACATCGGCAACACGCCGCACTACTTCCTCACCACACTTCTTCAAGGCGGCGACCTCTGCTTCATACGTGCTGATGAGCTTCACCACCTGTTCATTGATCTCGGCAGCGTAGCTGTAGAAGGGGGAGTCGCTGCCCCAGAGGAATTTGTCAGGATAGGCGGCGGCGAGGTCCGCAATCACGCGGGCGGGATCCGTGTAGTCCGTGTCGAAGCGACGCTCCCTGGGTGCCACATACGGCAGATCGTCCACTACCCCCTTGCAGTGGATGCAGTGCGCGGAGCAGTCGAACCACGCATTCGGCAGTACCTGGATGCGGTCGAGGCATTCCTTGTCATACCGGCACGAGTGCGCCGCACAAAAGCGGATGTCGGGATTGGCTTCAGCAATGTCGATGATGTCATGTGCCTGTGCCCAGAGGTCGCTCTCCGCCACGCTGCTGTGGATGAGGAAGGGAATGTCCCACTGGCGGGCGAGATCCAGGAAGATGCTGCCCTCATGCGCGAGCCGCTTGATGTCTGACTGGATGATGGTGCTCTGGATCTTGATGCCGTAGAAGCGGTATTGCTCCCGCAGTTTCTCCAGCTCGCGAGCCTGCACACCGGTGTCCCGCATGGGATCCACCATCACAAAGGGCAGTACTTTTTTCCCCTCTTCTGGGAAGAGCCGCTGGCACTCCTCCAGTAGGCGGCGGTTTTCGAAGGCATACGGCACCATCTCCAGGGAGGTGCCGGAGCCGAAGCGCACAGAGCCTTCGCGGAAGCCTGTGACGTCCATCGCGGCGTACGAGACGAAGGGAAACGCGATCCAGTGTGTCACTCCGAGCGAGCTTCCTTCCTGAAGCATGTCCACCATCTGCTGTGCGTAGGGGAAGTCCCCGTGGAGGTAGAACATCAAGTCCGCACCGATGTGGTTGTGGCAGTCGATGAGCATCTTGGGAAAGTGTGAAGTGAAGTGGAATGAGAACTGAATCACCAGGCCGTCCAGCCACCGTCCACGGCGAGGTTCTGCCCGGTGATGTAAGAGGATGCATCGCTGAGGAGGAACGCCACGGAACCGGCGATTTCGTGTGCCTGGCCAATGCGGCCCAGCGGGACTTTCGAGGCGAGTCGCTCAACAAATTCCGGCAGGTCCTTTTGGATTGCCGGATTGGGAAAGGGACCGGGCGAGACGCTGTTGCAGCGTACGCCCTGTCTTCCCCAGTGCACGGCGAAGTAGCGGGCCATCTGCTGGATACCTGCCTTGCCCACGCCGTACTCGATGGGGTTGGGAGTCATCGGTGCTTCGTAAACAGAAGGGTCCGGGGACACCGAACCATACATGCTGGAGAAGAGCACCATACTGCCGCCAGCATGATTCACCATGTGCTGTCCGATGGCGCGACAAAGAGCGAAGGTCGCGGTGAGATTGCCGTGATTCACACGGTCGAAATCCTCAGCGCTCAGGTCGTCCATGCGCTTTGCGGTAGAGGTGTACGTGAGCACGGCAAGGCCATCCGGCACCCCATACGCAGCGATCTGTTCTGCGACAAAGGTTTGTGTGGCACTGACCTCAGTGACATCAAGAGAGGCTGGTGTAACGGCGGAGTTAAGATTCTCCTCCGTCAGGAATTGCTGCGCACGCTGCTCCAGGTCTACGCAGAGCACCCGTGCCTGCATCTCAGCGAGCAGGCGCACCACCGCGCGGCCCAGATATCCCGCGCCGCCGAAGACCCAGATGTTCCTCCCAGAGAGGTCGAAGGGGGGCTTGGGTTGCAGGGTGGGATTCATGAGAAGAACACCGGTTTAATGCAAGAGGCGGGCACCGTGGATTTGGAGTGCTGGAGCTTGCTCCAGCTGTCCGGTAGGCAGCTTGCTGCCGTGAAGCTGCGACCGATCAAGCAACATTCCTTGAGGTGGCCGTCCTCCTTCGTGCCTTCACGCGGAGCAAGCTCCGCTGCTGAAAGCTGGAGCAAGCTCCAGCACTCCAAATGGTCACCGATGCTGTGAGGTCGTAGCGTTGGTTTCATCACTTGGAGCTTGGTGACCATTACTTCGGCAGGTGCTTCCTCAGGAAGCGCAGGAAATTGCCGTGCATGATGTTCTCGATGTCCTCCGGCTTATAGCCGCGACCGGCCAGCAGCCCCGGTACCTTTTGCAAGTCCGCAATCGTCTCCAAATCAAGCGGCGCTTGTTCCCGGCCAAATCCACCGTCCAGGTCTGTGCCGATGCCGGCGTGCAGCGAATTCCCCGCGAGCTGGCACACGTGATCGATATGATCCACCATGTGCTTCAAGCTCACACCGGTGTCTTCGGGCTTCGTGGTGAATTTGATCCAGCCCGGCACCATCATCCATGCATCCAGCGCCGCGCCGATGACGCCGCCACGTTCGATCACACACTTGAGCTGCTCGTCACTGAACTGGCGCTGATGATTCACCAGTGCGCGACAGTTCTGGTGGCTGGCCCAGATGGGCCCCTGGAAAAGCTCCACCGCTTCCCAAAACGCCGGGTCGGTGAGGTGCGTGGTATCCATGATCATGTGCAGGCGATCCATCTCCTGCACCAGTTCACGTCCCTTCGCGCTGAGCGGGCCATCCCACTCCGTGCCGGGCGCATACGTCCCGGGGCCGTAGTGGGCGGGGCCTAGAATGCGCAGGCCATCGTTGTAGGAGCGCTCCAGGTGCTTCAGCGTGATCATCGAATCCGCACCCTCCAGCGTGAGCACGTAGCCGATGGGCAGCTTCTCCGCGTTCACTGGCGCATTGGTCCCGGTCCAGAGTGCATACACTTCCTCCAGTTGCGCGGTTGTGCGAATCTGCCGCATCTCACCTGCCTCTTCCATGGCGCGATACCATGCGAGCTGCGCCTGCGTCATGGCCCAGGCCTGCGCAGGGGAGTGCCAGCCGGGGAACTGGCGATTGGAAGGCTTCACGTAGCGCGCGATTTGCGTGGCCACACAAATGCCGATGCGACCGCGACGCATGTCGGGAAAGCTGACCACGCCATTGCCTCGATCCTTCTTGTCGGTCTGGCCCTGCTCACGCTCGCGAATCTCAGCGACAGGACGGGTAAAGTCGCGGTTCCACTCCAGGGCATTCATGGAGATGTCGAGATGCGCGTCGAGAATGAAGGGCTGGGACGGAGACTGGGACATGAAGGGAATACTGCCGGTGATTACGTATTCAGTCGTGGTGATTCAATATCGGGAGTGCATCATTAGGCTCAGACAGACAGGACACGCTCACGACCCGACACACGCCAGATGTCATCCACTCGGCCATCGCGCACGACATTGGCATAGGAGTGCAGCGCCACTGTCGGGCAGATGTGCCACGGCACTCCATAGAGGACATCGCCGATGGAGAACTCGTCCGCATGGGGCGTCTCCAGCACCAGGTGTTCCTCGCTGTGCATCACTGCCCGTGCTTCGGGCAGATTCAGGAAATGCACACGCGGATGCGGATTCTCCGCGGCAATCGCCTTGTGACCTAGATCCACTGTGAGGCGGCCGGTGGAGGGTTTGCTGATGACCCGCGTGAGTACCAGCGCCGCATGCAGGAAGTCGAGGTCAGGATGTTTTGTGCCGTAGCCCCAGTCCCACAGCACACAGGTGCCGGGACTGCATTCGTACGAGCCACGCAACGCGTGAATGCCAAAGGTGGGCGTGCCACTGGCGATGTAGTTCGGCACCGGCAGTCCTACAGCAAGTAACTGCTCGCGAAACGCTTCCACTGCGCTGAAGGCGGTCTCCACTGCAGTCTTGCGTGTCGCAAGATCGGAATCGTGGATGTGGCCGTCGTAGGCGTGGATGCCAGCCACTTTCAGTCCCGGCAATTTGGTGAGCAAGCGATAGAGATCAAAGGCTGCATCATCTGGCGCAATTCCGGTGCGATGCATCCCGCAGTCCAGATCAAGATAGACGTCCAGCGTGAGGCCTGCTGCATCGCAGGCTTCAGACAGGGCGCGTGCCGCCGGTTCACTGTCGGTCGTCGCTGCAAATTTCGTGTGAGGATACTTCTGCACCAAGCGGAGCAATCGCCCGATGTTTGGTCCCACGGGAGGATAGGCGAGTAGGATTTCATCGGCACCTTCGGAGGCAGTCATCTCCGTTTCCGCGATGGTAGCGCATTTGAATTTCGTGATGCCATGAACGAGGTGCAGTTTGATCACCTCCGGCATCTTGTGCGTCTTCATGTGCGGCCGGAGGCGGGTGGTGTCACCCTGCACCATCTTCACCATGCGGCGCAGGTTTTCCTCAATGCGGTGCGGCCAGACCGCCAGGGAGGGGGTGGGAATCTCGGCGATGTTGGAAATCTCGTGCCAGGGAGTCATGGGTGCTTGGTGAAGTGAGCGAAGCCTGAAGGGAGGAAAGGTGCAACAAAAAGCGCAAAGAAGCGTGGCAGATGCGGCATCCTTGGTGCGTTGGGAATCACTCCTACACTCTCATGTCCGATATTCTTGCCTCACTCTCCGGTTTGTATTCCGCCGTGGTCGCCGACGTGCTCGATGGCCTCGGTCTGCGCTTCCAGACACTCGCATCGCACATCCGCCCGCTCACGCCCACGCAGAAGATCTGCGGCCGCGTCTTCCCGGCCCGCGCCGTGACCGTGCTGGCCATCCCTGCAGAGCCGTACAAGCTGGAGATTGCTGCGGTGGATGGGATGACAAGGGGGGATGTACTCGTGGTGGATGCGGGTGAGGATCGCACCTGTGGTTTCTGGGGTGAGCTGCTCACCACCGCCTGCCTGTACAAAGGAGTCGGTGGGGTGGTGATGACGGCCTGCACACGGGACATGTGGAAGATTAAAGAGTTGGACTTCCCCATCTTTGGCATCGGATACCACCCTGCGGATAGCAAAGGTCGAGCGGATATCATCGAAATAGGTGAACCCATCACTATCGGAGGAGTCACCACCAAGGTGGGTGATTACATCCTCGGTGACGAGGACGGCGTGGTCATCATCCCCGGCGAGGTGGCGGAGGAAGCTGTGAAGCTGGCGCTGGAAAAAGTCAGTGGCGAAAACATCGCCCGCGCAGATCTGGCCGCCGGGGTGCCCATGGGCGAAGTGTTTCGCAAGCATGGGATCTTGTGACAGGCAAAAATTGCAGCGGGTCTTCAGAAGCTATCGGCGCGCACGCGCTTGAGCCGTCTCATGAGCCAGATGGGGACAATGAAGATGGCGGGAAGTCCCACAATCCAGAGGACAATTTCTCCGAGCTTTGACCACCAGATGACTCGATTCCAAGTCTTGATAAGCGGTTTCCCCCTTTCGGACGAGAGTCCGTAAGTCTCGGCGAGGTTCAGATATTCCTTTGCCTCTTCAAGAAACTTCGTCTGGGCTTCGACCAGGGCCAGCTCATAGAGGAGTTGTGCTACAATGGGGTCCTGAGGCTCCACGAAAAGCATGCGCACGGAGAGCTGGGTCCACAATGACTTGTGGAGTTCAGCTCCATTGAGCGCGCCCTGAAGCGTGGTGAGTTTATATCCTGACTTTTTTACTGCGCCGAAGTCGATTCCGGAAATCGAGTTGCGTTCCAGCCAGGCGGGATCGGACTTCAGTTTTATCTTTGCTTCCAGGATCCTGACATGCAGCCACTCCGTTCGCATGTGGGCATCGGGATCGCGACGAATTCCCTCCAAGATCCATTGAAGTGCCTTCTCATCGTCTCCAGAGAGTTCGTAGGCGGTTCCGAGATTCGCTGCGGTATAGTAGTGCCCCGGATGGGCTTTCTCAACGGCCTCCAAATCTTGTGCTGCGGCCTTGGCATCGCCAAGCATCAGTTTCTCAACTGCGTCATCGTTAAGATATTGGGAGGGCTCGTTTGAGCGTGAGTAGGAAAGTTTGATGCCGAGCAGGCGTTTTTCGGGTGACTCTCCGCCTTCAATGGCGAGGCGTTGCGCTCCCGTGTAGTCCGACCTCTCACCGTATCCTCCCTCAATGGTTGTACCTCTGAGCCAGATGCACGCCCCCGCATCTCCGAGCAGAGCCAGCCAGAGGAACAACACCAAGCCAAGCACGGCACGGAAACAGGAGCGCATGAAATTTTTTAGAAGAACGGGTGAGCCCTGACCAGCGTTATCTCTCTGTATGTCCCGCATCCTGCTCGCTGGAATCTTCCATGAGACGCACACCTTCGTCGATGACCGCACGGAGCTGAAGGACTTTGCGGTGCTGCGGGGTGCGGAGATGCTGGCATGCAAGGGGGACGGATCGCCCCTGGGAGGTTTCTTGGAAGCGGCGGCGCGTTATGGATGGGAGATCCTGCCCACCGTGGACATGCGTGCGCAACCGGGAGGCATGGTGGCGGATGAGGTGCTGGATGTCTGGTGGCGTGACTTCCTGGTGGAGGGCGCGTCGGATGCCCTGCGTGACGGCAAGGTGGATGCAATCTATCTGGTGCTCCACGGCGCCATGACCACGCCCACCCACGATGATGTGGAAGGCGAAATCCTGGAGCGCATTCGCAATCTTGAAGGGGGCGCCACACTGCCCATCTTTGGCGTGTATGATTTGCATGCGCACTTCACTGAGCGCATGGCCCGCCACGCGAGCTGTCTGGTGGGTTATCGTGAGAATCCCCACACCGATGGCGAGGCCATGGCCATACTGGCGGCGGAGCTGCTGCATGGCACGCTGCAAACCGAGTCCTCGCCCCGCATGTACTGGCGCCATGCAGGCATCGTGTGGCCTCCCACGGGCACTGGCACGGCAGATTCGCCGATGCGCGATCTGGAGGTCGTGGCTCGACGGCTGGAGCAGGAGCATTCGTCTTTTCTTGCGGTGAATGTGATTGCAGGCTTCGCCTTTGGGGACACGCCAGACACGGGAGTGAGCTTTTCCATCGCCACTACTGGAGATGAATTTGAAGCGGACACGGCGCTCAAGCAGCTCCGCCATGCCGCGTGGGAGTTGCGCCGATCTGGAGACAAGACCGAGCCGCCCGTGGGAGACATCGTCAAAGATCTGGTGGCAGAGCGGCCGGAACTCCCGCGTGGACCGGTGGTACTCGTGGAGCCCGCGGACAACATCGGCGGCGGTGCTCCCGGGGATGGGACCGGATTGCTGCGCGCGCTGGTGCGCCATCGCGCGATGGGGGCGGTGGTTGCCATCGTAGATCCCCGGGCGGTGGCGGCACTGCAAGAGGTGCAGATTGGCGGCACCACGATTCTGGATATCGGAGGCAAAGGCAGCCGTCTTGATGAAGGACCCTACAGCCTGGGAGTGACACTGGTCTCGCGCAGCGATGGCACCTTCCACCTGGAGGACAGGCAGAGTCATCTGGCCAGCATGTGTGGTTCTACGTTCCACATGGGACCGTGTGCCGTGGTGAGGCATGCGGGTGTGACCATCCTGTTGACCTCGGTCAAGACGCCGCCCTTCGATCTCGCCCAGTGGCGCAGCCAGGGCATTCATCCAGAAACAGTGGCCATCATCGGAGTGAAGGCCGCCGTGGCGCATCGCCGGGCGTACGATGGCGTCGCCTCGAAGATGATATGGGTGGATACACCAGGGCCCTGCTGTAGTGACGTCCGGAAGCTGCCGTATGTGAAGATTCGCCGGCCCATCTGGCCGCTGAGCGAGGGGGAGAAGTGATGCATTTTCAGTGAGACGCAAAGCAGCGAAGCAGCAAAGGAGGCGAGATCAAGAGAAGGCTGGGAGGAGAGGCGTTTGAGATTGCGTGACCGAGGGCCCGGCGCGCGTATGCTCATGCCTCGCATCGCACACATTTCTCTTTTCTCATCATGACTGAAGTCACCTATCCCAAGCTGTCGGACACGCCTACTTCCCACCTTCCCTTCAGTCCCGTGATTCGCGCCGGGGATTTTGTGTTCGTCTCTGGACAGGCGTCCGTGGATGCCTCCGGCCAGATTGTGAGTGATACCTTTGAAGGCGAGTTCCGTCGTTCCGTGGAGAATCTGCGTAAGGTCCTTGCCGCAGCGGGTTGCACTCTGGCCGATGTGATCCAGACGCGGAACTACGTGCGCGATGCCTCGGACGTGGTGGAGTACAACAAGCTGTACCGCGAGTATTTCACTGAGCCCTATCCCACACGGACGACCATCACGAACTGCCTGCCGCCGACCTTGCGTTATGAGATCGAGGCCGTGGCAGTGGTGAAGAGCTAGTTCGTTGATAGTTGAGGGTCGATAGTTGATAGCCCGAGAGAGCGGGGACAGGAATGTCCCCGATCCTTGAGAGCATCTGATTCTTCAGGAAGTCGGGTCTCCTGACCGGGCAGCGTCCGGCGGGTTTTCTTACCCGCCAGTTCCCATCACTAGTTTCGCTGTCATCACGCCCCTTCCACCTTCTTCGATGCATTGATGCCGAAGGAGAGGAAGCCGGCGAGGGTGAAGGCGATGGCGCAGGCGATGAAGAGCTCGTTTTGGTCCCCGTTCTTGTCGAAGGTAGCCAGCAACCATCCGGCGAGATTTGCCTGCAGGGCCGCGCCGAAGTTTCCCCACATGTTGGCCCAGCCAAAGATGGGCGCCACGTTGCGACCGCCCACATCTTGTGCCCAAGCCCATACGGCGGGTAGGCCTGAGTCCGTGGAGAAGACCATGAGGCCAAGACACACGGCAAGCAGCCATGGATTTTGCACCCACAAGCAGGCGATGCACATCGCCGCGGAGACGAAGCGCGTCACGGAAAGAGGAATCAAACGGCCGAGGCGCAGACCGAAGCGCCGTGTCAGCCAGTCCGTGAGAAGTCCTCCCAGCAGCAGGCCAAAGAGACCGATGAACAGTGTGAGGGTGGAGATGTATCCATTCATCTCATCACTCAGCTTGCGCACATCGCGCAGGTAGGTGGACATCGAGTTGATCACGAATGCCCAGCCAAAGTTCGTGAGCATTTGGTACGCGCACATGAGCCAGAGGCTGCGGTCCGTGAGCACGGCCCTCCAGGGGAAGGAGCGACGAGGTGCGCTGGAATCTTCGGTCGGTGCATTCCTTCCCTCATTCAGCAGCGCGCGTTCGGCCTCGTTGCAGCGGGGATGGGTCTCTGGAGTCTCTCGAAACGTCCACCAAAAGACCAGGGCCACGATGATGCCGGTCAATCCGTAGATCCATCCTGCCCAGCGCCAGTTGCCCGTGCCGACGATGATGCTCACGGTGATGAGCGGTGCGAGAACAAACCCCAACCTGCCACCGAGCGATACCACCCCGCTGGAAAATCCGCGCCAGTTCAGGTGCGCCCAGCGACTCAAGAGGCTGCCGCTGATGGGATAGGCGCCCGCCTCCGCCAATCCACACCCGATGCGCGCCAGCAGGAGCATCCAGATGCCATTCGCAAATCCTGTGAGAGCGGTGAAAGCGCTCCACGTGACGATCAGGATTGTCATGAGTGTTCGCTTTCCAAAGCGCTCCGCGAGCCACCCGGCGGGTACCTGAGCCAGTGCATAGGCCCAGAAGAAGGCGCTCTTGATGTGGCTGTTTTGGTCCGGAGTGAGGTGGAGGTCGTTTTTGAACGAGTCCGAGTCCAGCATCCATGCCAGGCAGGCCCTATCGAGATACATCAAAAACGCCGTCAGCGTCGTGGCGAAGAGCACGGAATGGCGGACGCTGGTGGGGCGCATGTGGGAGGGCGGGCTGGCTTGACTGGGGTTTTGGGTCCGGTGCGGAGCAGACTAACGCGCTGCCACGGAAAGGTTTCCGCAGCACCATCGCGGCCAAATACGTTTTTCCTCACTTGAAACTTGGCCGGGAGCCCCCGAAATTTCCGGATTGAAACAATAGTACTCAAACACGCGAGATGAATTGGTATTACTCCATTGAAGGACGCGCCCACGGCCCCGTGGATGACCAGTATCTGGCGGAATTGGCTTCGAACGACACGGTAGGCGGAGAGACGCTCATATGGCATCCCGCCATGTCCGGCTGGGAGCCGGTGTGGAAGGCGAAGCCGGAAATCGTCGCCCATCTGAGTAATGCGGACCTTGCCCAGAAAGCCCGCGGTACCACAGACCGCATCCCGATTGCCGGGCTGGAGGGGCAGGGGGATGGCAAAGGAGAAGAGGCGCCCCGGAGCGGAGGGCTTTTTGGAAGGCTTTTCGGCCGCATGCGGAAGAAGTGAGACGTGCCTGCGCTGGTACGCCAGACCGTGCATTTTCAGGATGGAAATCCCTTGCCTTTTCCCCCAGGCAACCTGACACTGCCTGCCCGCTTCTTCTGTCCGGCCTCCAACCTCATGCCTGAAGCGGGCTCAAGGCAGGACAGGCGTGCTACCCACGGGTCGCATTGAGTTGTTAAACCGTACAAACCCAAGCACATACTAATGAGCGCTACGCTCGCGGAAATGATCGCTGGATCGTTCCGCCCCCTGCACGAAGGATCCATTGTCAAAGGCAGGATCCTTGAAATCAAGCCGCAAATCGTCCTCGTGGACATCGGCTACAAGTCCGAGGGAGCCATCCCTTCCAATGAATTCGAAGACGAGGATATCCACGTCGGTGATGAAGTGGAAGTGCTCCTCGAGCGCCTCGAAAACGATGAGGGCATGGTTGTCCTCTCGAAGGAAAAGGCCGCCCACAAGCAGAACTGGGACAAGATTTACCGCGTGTTCCTCGACGGTGGTCTGGTCAAGGGCAAGGTGAAGTCCGTCGTCAAGGGCGGTCTCATGGTCAACGTGGGCGTGGAAGCTTTCCTTCCCGGCTCGCAGATCGACATCATCCCGCCAAAGGATCTCAACGAGTACGTCGGCAAGGTGTACGAGTTCAAGATCGTCAAGGTCAACGACGAGCGCAAGAACATCGTCCTCAGCCGCCGCGAAGTCATCGAAGCCGAGCGCGCCGAACAGCGCCAGCGCTTCCTTGAGAGCGTTCGCCCCGGCGACCGCGTCGAAGGTCAGGTCAAGAACATCACCGACTTCGGTGCCTTCATCGACCTCAATGGCATGGACGGTCTGCTTCACATCACCGACATGACGTGGGGCCGCCTGAACCATCCTTCCGAGCTTCTCTCCATCGGCCAGAAGGTCGAGGTGCAGATCCTCGAAGTGAACCGCGAGAAGGAACGTGTCAGCCTTGGCATGAAGCAGCTCCAGGCCAACCCCTGGGACAACATCGAAGGCCGCTACCCCGTCGGCACCCGCGTGCACGGCAAGGTCACCAAGCTCGTCGCCTACGGCGCGTTCGTGGAGATCGAAGAAGGTGTGGAAGGTCTCATCCACGTGTCCGAACTCTCCTGGACGAAGCGCATCGCGCGTCCGTCCGATGTCCTCACGGTCGGCCAGACGGTCGATGCGGTGGTGCTCGGCATCAGCAAGGAAGAGCGCAAGATCTCCCTCGGCGTGCGTCAGCTCGACAGCAATCCCTGGGACGATATCGACAACCGCTTCCCCATCGGCAGCCGCATCAAGGGCAAGGTTCGCAACCTTACCGCCTACGGCGCCTTCGTGGAGCTGGAAGAAGGTATCGACGGCATGGTTCACGTCTCCGACCTGAGCTGGACCCGCAAGATCAACCATCCTTCCGAAATGCTCAAGAAGGGCCAGGAAGTGGAAGCCACCATCCTCGAGATCGACAAGACCAACCAGCGCATCAGCCTGGGCATCAAGCAGATCGAAGACGATCCGTGGAGCAAAATCGACGAACGCTTCAAGGTGGGCGACCTCGTCAAGGGCCGTGTGGCGAAGATCGCCAGCTTCGGCGCCTTCGTGGAACTCGAGGACGACATCGACGGCCTCGTGCACATCAGCCAGCTCAGCGAAGATCACGTGGCCAAGGTCAAGGACGTGCTCAACGTCGGCGACGAAGTGGAAGCCCGCGTCATCAAGGTGGACAAGGTCGAGCGTCGCATCGGTCTCTCCATCAAGGCGGTCAACTACGACGAAGAGTCCCTCAAGAAGGAAAGCCAGGCCTTCGAATCCCTGCGCCCCAGCACCGACCTCGTCGGCCTGGAGCAGGCGTTCAAGTTCGCGACGGAAGAATACCGTCCGGGCCAGGGCTAAGCTCAAGCTTCGGCTGCAGCCACAAGAACATTACCGAGGGCCGGGTCACACCGGCCGCACAAAAGAGGAGTCCCGAAAGGGGCTCCTTTTTTGTTTTGTAGGGCAGAATAAGTGGCTCGCAAAACTTGGGTTCCCATCGCTTCACTGCTTGCTCGCTTGTCAGGTGTTGCGGAGTTGCCTACGATCTGGATATGTCGAATAGAAGCCTTGCTGTGGTCACAGCTGTCATCGCAATCGTCGTGATTGTTGGTGCGCTCGTCTCACCGGGATGTGGTTCGCAGCTTTCTCCTGTATCACCAAGACTGGCTGCGGAATCCGCGATGAAGAGATTTGCGTTGATGATTGCTCAACTCACCCCGGAGCAGCGAAAAGATCTGGTAGCGATCCAACAACTCAAGAATCTGGAAAACAGGCTGGATGGTTGGGATGGATTCCGATCCATGAGTTGGAGCCATGTGGAGTGGGAAAGGAGTACACGGCCTAGATTCGACTATGTCATGCATCAAAACACGGCGGGCATTTCAGATGATGAGGCGATCCTAATCGCAACTCCTTGTGGAATTCGAATCAAAGACGGCGAGTTCGCCAGGGTGGCGCTTACTCATGCGTTGGAAACCATCCACATTCCCGATACCGAATTTCACGAGCGCATCCTGCGGCAGTCCAAATCGCTGGACGGAATCCCGTAGTAGCCGCGGCCAAGGTGTTTTCCGAGTGGCCTCATCTATTTCGTTAGGTGATGAGCCTTTCCGATGCTGATTTTGGAAAACTTGCGAACGTTTCGGTGCCGCTACAATCAGAGAGTTTCCGCATCCAGCACGCATCAATGCGCCTTTCAAAAGTCATTCTCCTGCATCAGGTGATTGTCGCCTGCACGCTGGCGGCACTGGTGATCGTGTCGGGATACCGTACCCTCACACATTGGCCGCGGTTTGAGTTGGTGAGTTATCTGGCGGCCGGTGTTGCCATTGTGTGTTTAGTCCGGATGCCTCGTCGCAATCACCTTCCACCGGATTCATCAGAGTTCGCCTTTGCCATGACGTTGCTGGCCTTTTGCATCTGGAGAGGCGGAGCACCTTGGACAGGTAATGAAGGGAACTGGGAGGTTGCGATCCTCTTTGGAGGCGCTGGGCTTCTATGGCTGGGCTCCAGATGGATGGCTCTGCGATGTTCTTAGAAAGCCGGGTCGTTGTAGTGGACGGTGCGTACCGACTCATTTCCTCGCTCATCTCGGGATCAACACCAGCACCGTGGCGGACTTCACCTTCTCGATGGTGGTGCTGGCATCCGCTGGATTGGCTGGTACCGGGACCTTGAGAAGCGCTTTCGCGGCAGTGGTCGATTCGATCAATGCTCGGGCGACGGTGCTTTTCACCGCATAGTTCACGTTTTGAGCTTCGGAGGGATCAAAGGCCGAGCGCACCACACCGATCACCCATCCACTCTGCAGATGCACGAGTGCACCTCCGGAGTTGCCGGGCTGCACAGGCACGGAGATTTGGTAGCTTGAAGCCTCGTCTCGTGCCCCCTTCAGACTGCTCACCGTGCCATCCGTAAACTTGGGCTCCACCCCCTGAAGGGTGGGGCGCGGATAGCCAACCGTGAATACGCTCGCGCCAAGTGTTGCCTGTCCGTCGCTCAGAGGAAGCCATTCTGGGGCCGCGCCGGAGGTCTTCAGCAGGGCGAGGTCTGCCTTCGGATCCGTCTTCATCACGTGGGCCTTGAGGATTTCACCGGATGCGGTGCGGATGTCCACTTCAGTCACGTTGTCCACCACATGGTGGTTGGTCAGCAGCCAGCCGTCGCTGGAGACGAAGAAGCCACTGCCCATGGAGGAATAGTTCGCCAGCAGACCGAGAGTTTGTCCCTGTCCCTCGTTCCCGCGCCGGCGCTCCATACTGCCGTAAAAGGTCTTGGCGAAGTCCTCTGCAGAGCGTGACCCGAAGAACTTTCTCAGCACCGGACTTGCGGTAATCTTCTTGATGAGGCTTTGCTCCATGAATCCGGGGAGGTCTGAGGGCAGCTGACCGGAGTTGAAGGCTTCAACCGCCTCGTCATAGACCTTTTCCATGGCGGTGAGGAGTTCGCCAGCCACCGTATCATCGCCCCCGCAGAACTGCAGGCTCAGAAAGTTGCGGAGTTCCGTGCGCTTCGCTTCCTTGGCCTTCTCCGCCTTCTCCTGCGCGGCGAGCTCCTCACGAATGGCCTCCTTCTCGCGGGCGGCGTCCATGCGGGCCATCTCTTTGAGCCCGGAGGCTTCACCTTCGACGTGTTCCACATACTTGATGCAGAAGTGCACCGCCACGCCAATCAGCACGATTGCGCCCACCACGATGCCAGCCAGCATGAGCTTTGCCTTGGTCTCCTCTCTGGCGGTATCTTCTGCCGTAGGGTGCCGGTACTGTGGTTGCCCAGGACGCTGTGGTCCCGGGTGGCGTGCCTGGGGATGGGGCGTATGAGCTTGCTGGGGCGGTCGTCCGGTGGGCCTCTGGGGCTGCTGAGGGTGCGATGGTTGGGGTTGTGACCGGTGCTGTTGTTGCTGTGGCGGAGAGGCTGCCTTCGGCTGCACCAGGGTGGCCGTGGGTATCTCCGGCTCCGGCAGGGCTCCGAGCTGGAAGGCCTGGCCGCAGGCGGGGCAGCGCACCTGGGCGCCGGCGTGGGAGGCATCCATCTGTAGCATGGCCTGGCAGAATGGGCAGGCGAAGTTCGCGATCATGGCGGCTGGTCAGGTGATGACGAGGGACAGGAACGTATTTTTCCAAGCCGTGGTGGCCCGGCAAGCCGAGGCTAAGCGGCGTCCTTAGTAAACCACAAGCAAGAATTTTTGTTCCATGGAAGAATGCGAACGTTTTGCACCGTTTTCTTCCGCCCTCATTGCTCCGGTTGAGGGCTTGTTCCTGTACCCAAACCCCATCCTTGCCAAAACCTCCACTCCCGCTTCAATCACCGGCGGTACTTCCAAGTCATCATGAAACGTCTCCTTCTTTTCACCTCACTCCTCGCGGCAGCAGCCGGTTCGCTTCACGCGGACGTCAAGCTGGCCAGCGTGTTCACGGACAACATGGTGCTCCAGCGCGGCAAGCCCGTCGCGGTCTGGGGCAGTGCAGACGCGGGTGAGGAGGTGTCTGTATCCTTTGCCGGCCAGAGCAAGAAGGCCACGGCGGACAAAGACGGCGCGTGGAAGGTGGCGTTGGACAAGCTCGAAGCCAGTGCCGAAGGCCGCGACTTTGCGGTGAAGGGCAAGAACGAGGTGACCCTGAAGAACGTTGTCGTGGGTGAAGTCTGGATCTGCTCCGGCCAGTCGAACATGCAGTGGTCCGTGAAGGCCTCGCTCGACCCGGACAAGGAAATTGCGGAAGCCAAGCATCCCAACATCCGCCTCTTCACTGTCCCGAACGTCGCCAAGGATGAACCGCAGAAGGTGGTGGAAGGGACTAAAGGCTGGCTCGTCTGCAGTCCTGAGACCATCCCCAGCTTTTCCGCCGTGGGCTACTTCTTCGGTCGGGAACTTCAGGCGAAGCTCGACGTGCCCATCGGCCTCATCAATACCTCCTGGGGCGGCACCCGTGCGGAGGCCTGGACCAGCAAGCCTGCGCTGGAAGCCTCTCCCTCGCTGAAGGCGATCATCGCAGGATGGGACGAGTTCTTCAAAACCTACGATGCCGCCAAGGCCAAGGAGCAGTATGAAGCTGCCGCCAAGGTGCAGAAGGATAAGATTGCGCAAATCAAAGAAGAGAATGCCAAGCCCGGTGCCGCACAGAAGCCTGTGCCGAATGCACCTGGTGCCTTCCAGGATCAGACCAAGTCCCAGCATCGCCCCGCAGTGCTGTTCAATGCGATGATTGCCCCGCTGGTGCCTTACACCGTGAAGGGTGCCATCTGGTACCAGGGGGAGTCGAACCAACGCCGTGCCGAGCAGTACCAGACGCTTCTGCCCACGATGATCAAAGACTGGCGCAAGCAGTGGAGCGATGACTTCAGCTTCTATATTGTACAGCTCGCGGGCTTCGGCCCCAGCGGTCCGAAACCGATTGGTACACCTGATGCCTGGGCAGAACTGCAGTGGGGGCAATTCCTCACTGCCATCAAGACTCCGAAGTGCGGCCTCGCGGTGACGAATGACATTGGCGATGAAAAAGACATTCATCCGAAGAACAAGCAGGACGTCGGTCGCCGGCTTGCCCGCCAGGCTCTGGTGAAAGACTACAAGGTGAAAGATCTCCTCTCGGGTGGCCCCGTGTATGCCGGTGCTGATGTCACGGGTGCCAAGGTCGTGGTGAACTTCAGCAATGCCGAGGGACTCAAGGCTCGCGATGGTGGTGAGATCAAAGGCTTCATCATCTGCGGCGAAGATCGCGTGTGGAAACCCGCGAAGGCCAGGGTGTTCGCCGGTCGCCCGCAGGTGCATGTCTCCAGCGAGGAAGTGAAGAATCCCGTCGCGGTGCGTTACGCTTGGGCCGGATGGATTCCTGAAGCGAATCTTGTGAACAAGGACGGTCTGCCCACGGGTGTCTTCCGTTCGGACAAGTTCGATCTCTCGACCAAGGGAGTGCTGAATCCTTTCACGGAAAATCAGCCTGTGCCCGCTCCCGCCTCCGCCAAAAAGGAGGAGGTGCGTCCTGCTGAACCTGCCAAGAAGCCCGCGACCGAGTCCCGGTCCTAGGCATTGAAGCCTGTCGCTGCCCCTAGGGGTCCCGTCTGCATGACGGGATACGCTCCGGGGCGGCAAGGCACGCAACACAGCGGAGCCTGCAGTGTCTCGGCCGAAGAGCTGCAAATCTCCGCGGGGCGAAGGTCCGAGTTTTTGAGGCAAGGATCGCAACCTTTGCAGCGAGCCGGAGTGGCTCCTGTGATAGGTTTCATCACCTGATGTTGCCTTTTGTCTCCAGAGCGCTTGGTGCGGCATTGCTGTTGGGAGTCACCAGCATCATGGCGCAGGCAGCCGATGAGCCGTCCAGCGAGGGGATGACCACTCTGTATCAGAATGTCTGCGCCACCTGCCACGGCAGCAGGGGCGAGGGCAGGGCGGAGGTGAAGGCTCCATCGATTGCTGGCCTCCCGGATTGGTATGTGCAGGGGCAGTTGGAGAGTTTCCGGGCGGATCGCCGCGGCATCCACGAGAAGGACCTGGAGGGGCAAATGATGCGCGCCGTGTCCAAGGTGCTGAGCGAGTCACAACTGGCGGCCATGGCGCGCCACGTGGCAGGCATGAAGCGTGTCACGCCCTCTCCGACCATGGTGGCGGATGTCGCCGCCGGACGTGAACTCTATGCGGAACGTTGCATGGAGTGTCACCGGTACAATGCAGAGGGTGAGCTGTTCTTTGCCAGTCCGCCGCTGGTGGGGCTGCAGGATTGGTACCTTGCGTCCCAGATCCGAAAATACCAGTCAGGCATTCGTGGAGTACACCCGAAGGATGTGAATGGACAGAAGATGGTCTTCAGTTCCGGCTTTGTGGAGAGCGAGGAGGTGCTGCACTCCCTGGTGGCCTACTTGATGGAACTTCAGAAACCCAAGAGCAGTGAGACCGCATCAAAGGACGAAGATCCATTCCGGACTGGAGTGCAGGAGAAGTAGGTGTCTATGATGGGCCACATCATGGATGAGGCGTCGCCAGCTCCCGCAATCACCGGACCTCCAGCTCTCCCACGGATTCCGTGGCGCCGGCGTGTGTGGCAAAGCATCACTGCACCGTGGTTTTCTCTGTTGATGGAACAAACGGTCATGTGCCGGGTGATGCTGGCCACAGTGGCCATCCTTGGGGGAGCTCATCTCATGGGGTGGTCCCTCTGGCCGTGCTTCTTCGCCTCCATGACCGGCCTCCCGTGTCCCGGCTGCGGCATGACGCGCGCGACCGCGGCCTTGCTCAAAGGGCAGTGGTCGTTGGCCATGAAGTACCATCTATTTTCTCCGGGGTTTCTGGTGCTGGCGGCCTTTCTTGGCTGGGCTGCACTTGCACCAAGATCCTGGCGTGACCCGGTGATTCGATGGGTGAAAGGGGTGGAGCGCCGCACCTGCCTGCCACTCCTCTTTTTGGTGTGTGCCTTCATTTATGGCTTGATCCGGATGGCAGTACCCTCCACCAATCCGCCCATAGTCAGTCCTTCACCGGTGCGCGCCTGGTTGCAGGAGCGGTTCTCTACATCATCCTGCTGGTCAAACTGTTCAAGCACGGTGGTGTCGGTCTTGGCATCTTGGGATTCTTCTGCAGTCCTTTCACCTACATTTGGGGCTGGATGAAATCGACCGAGCTGGGACTCAAAAAGCTCATGGTCTGGCTGACCATCCTTTTGCTTGTCTCGGGTGCGCTGTTCGGCGCAGGTGCCGGATTGGTGGTAGGTGACCCTGAAGTGCAAAAGGCCATCAGAGAAGCCCAGGAGCAGCAGAAGCTGAATAATCCAGGCTACTAGCCGACGGCTGGCACTTTCCCGTTTTCACGGGCCACCTTGCGATCATGGTGCGCAGGGTGGGCTGTTGATTATCTCACGACAATCTTCTGCAGCAGCGGAAGCAATTCCGTCAGCTCGCGTATTTCATGGTCGGCGGCGATGGTCGCGGAGTTCTCTCCCACCACGCGAATCGTGTGCGGCACGCCCGCGCTCATCGCCATCTGGATGTCACGATCCTGATCACCGATGAGCCAGGAGCGGGTGAGGTCGAGGTTCAGGTTACTCGCGGCCGCCAGCACCATCTCGGGACTCGGCTTGTGGCAAGTGCAGCCCGGATCACTCTTCAGGCACGTGCAGGCATGGATGGCATCAAAGGCTGCGCCATATTTGGCCAGTTCTTCCTGCATGCGGTGATGCATGTCATCCAGCGCTTCCAGGGTCATGAGCCCCTTGCCCACGCCCTGTTGATTCGTCACCAGCACCAGTGCAAAGCCCTGTTTTTTCAGCCAGGCCAGCGCCTCGATGACCCCTTCACAAAAATGGAATTCCTCCCAGCACAGCACATAGCCAGGGCCGGGTGACACATTCACCACACCATCGCGGTCGAAGAAAAAGGCGGGACGCAAACTCACAGTCGTTCAAGTAACGGCATGTTATCGCGGCGTCGATGAGAAATGCCGACCATCACCATCATGGCTTCCAGTTCCATTTCTCTTTCCACTTCGTTTCGAGTTCCTCGCGTGTGATCACCTGCTCGGGATGCTCGCGATGTGCCTCAAGACGGTGTGCGAGCAGCTCCCGCTTCACATCCTCCCAATCAAGGAGCTCCTCAGGATGGTCCTCTGCATGTTGAATCCTCCGCTGCATCTCTTCCCGCAGCGAAAGACTCTCATGGTGGCTGGAATCTTGTTCCATCAACAAACGGTATCAGGCGGGCGCTCCTAAGCAAGCTACTCCCACACCGGATACCCATGGATCAGGAAGTTGTCCCCCAGGCTCTCATGCCACACATCCGCGAGTTCCACGGAGCAGGCGCCATCCGGGAAGGCCACGCCGCCCACGGACATGACACCACCGCCGCAGACGCGTGGGGCGAGGTACCAGAAGCATTCGTCCACATGGCGTGAGGCAAAGGCCTGGCCGAGCAGGTTGCCGCCGCCCTCGACGAGCACACACGTGATGTCGAGCTTGGCGAGTTCCCGCAGGATTTCTTCAAAGGAGAGATCCCCCTTCAGCACCTTGGTACGCTTTTTGAATTCATCTGTGAAGATGTGGGACTTCTTCGGCAGGCTGCCGGAGCGTGTCACGACCACGCGCCATGGCTGGTTCTTCTCCTCAGGGATGTCGTCGCCGCGCAGGGTGAGGCGGGGATTGTCCTGTCGCACGGTTTCGCCGCCGACCAGGATGGCATCGCAACGCACGCGCAGTTGCATGGCGTGATCGCGCGCGGCCTTGCTGGTGATGTTTTGGGATTCACCCGGCGGCCGTGAGAGCCGTCCATCGAGACTCTGGCCCACCTTCGCGATCACATAGGGCAGGCCGGTGGTGATCCATTTTGCAAAGGGACGAATCAACCGGGAGCACTCCTCTTCCAGCACGCCACTTTCCACGTCGATGCCTTCCTTGCGCAGAAGCTTGTCCGCCGAACCTGCGTGTTTGGGATTGGGGTCATGGAGCGCATACACCACCCGGGAGATGCCGGCGTGAATGAGGGCTCGTGTGCAGGGTTGGGTGCGTCCCTTGGTGGAGCACGGCTCGAGAGTCACGTACGCCGTGGCGCCGCGCACATCATGTCCACTGCCCATGGCATCCTGAAGGGCTTCAATTTCCGCATGCGGCAGGCCGGCACGATGATGGTAGCCCTCTCCCAGTACCGTGCCATCCTTCACAATCACGGCGCCGACGGGCGGATTGGGCGCGGTGAGTCCGATGCCTCGCGAGGCCTGGGCCAGCGCGATGGTCATGAAGTATTCGTCGTCCGAGGAAGCCATGATTGCTGACAGGGAGGGGGCTGTGACGTGTCCCCACTATCCACGCGAGAAACGGACTTTCTGCAAGGAAGCATTCACTCGATGAAGCATTGAAACAGAACGCTCACAGAAGCACTTCCAGCCGTCCTCCACGGCAGAGCCTGAGGCCTCGCTGACTCAGCCCTGCTGACGCGCTCCGGTTTGCTGCTGCATGAACTTCCGCACCTCGTTGTAGAGAGCGTCTGTTTGCGTGGCAGGAGCATGCTGCTTCACACCATCCAGCCAGGCATTCGTGCTTGGCGTGTGGCTCTGGGCAATCTGTATCAGCGACTCCATCCGGATCGGCACCGTCTTGCCGGCATGCAGGGCATCGGCCAGTGCGAGCTCGGCAGCACGATCGAAGACCCAGCGCAGGTCGGCACCGGAGAATCCGGCGGTCGCTTGGGCGAGCATGGTGTCATCGAGTTGGGCAATGGGCTTGCCCTTGGAGAGCAGCTTGATGATTTGCAGCCGGGCGCTCTCGTCCGGTGGCGGCACGAAGATGGCCTGGTCGAAACGCCCGGGGCGACGCAGCGCCGGGTCGAGTTGCCAGGGGGAATTCGTGGCGCCGATGACAAGGATCCGCTGGTTCTCACCGCGCAGGCCGTCCAACTCACTGAGGAACTGGTTCACGATATTGCGCGTCTGGGTGTCGCGCACATCGCGGCGGTTTGGAGCGAGGCTGTCGATTTCGTCGAACACCAGCACGCACGGCGTATTGGCACGGGCGGTCTCGAAGATCTGGTGCAGGTTGCGCTCGATGCTGCCGTAGTACGGGTCGAAGATCTCGTGCAAGCCGATGGCAAAGTAGTTGCAGGCCACCTCGCCTGCCGTGGCGCGCAGGAGCAGAGTTTTGCCGCAGCCGGGGGGGCCGTACAGCAGAATGCCGCCGCCAGTTCTGCGTCCGTAGGCCTTGTAGAGCTCCGGGTGCTGCAGAGGGTAGATGATCTTCAGGCGGATCTCCTCCTTCAGAGCGTCCATGCCACCCACATCGGAGAAGGTCACGCGGAAGCGCTCGCCATCGCCCGGGGCGAAGAAGGTTTCCGGCTTCCAGTCGCCGGTCACCGCCTCATCGAAGGGATCGTCAAAGAATTCCTGCTGCACCTCCGGCGAGAGATCGTCTTCGTCCAGTAGGTCAAAGGGGCTGTTCGACTTGTCGCGGGCAGGCGTACCGGGCTTGGCCACGCGGCCGAGGTCGGCCTCCAGTGCAGGATCGCAGATGGAGGCGTCCATCTCCTGCGCACGCTGGTAGTACTCCAGTGCGCGGGCGCGGTTGTTCTCCGCGAAGAAAATACGGCTCAGCACCAAGTGCGCGGCGGCATTGCCGGGATCGCGCTGCAGGATGCGTTCCACACGCACGGCGGCGCCACTGGTGTCGCCTTGCAGCACGAGCGTGCGGGCGAGGCAAAGTTGGGCTTCAACATGATCCGGCTCCAGGCACAGGATGCGGGAGAAAATGTCATGCGCCTCCTCGAGCAGGAGCTCATCCAGGCACGTGTGTCCGTACAGCAGCAGGAGCGCCGTGTTGTCCGGCGCATGGCTGAGGGCTTCGCGAAGAGAGAGGAGTCGTGACATGACGCGCGTGCCGTTGCGGGTGGACAAGCAACTTAAGTGCCGCTAGGCGCTCATTTCCAGAAAATTCTTCAAGAGTCGTTTACCATCTTGGGTGAGAATGCTTTCCGGATGGAACTGCACTCCATGGATCGGCAGTTCCTTGTGGCGCAGCCCCATGATTTCGGATTCGTCATCGGCAGCGACCGCCGTGATCTCCAGGCAATCGGGCAAAGTATCGCGCTTCACGATGAGAGAATGGTAGCGCGTGGCTTCGAAGTCCTGCGGCATGGTCGCGAACACCGACTTGTCGGTGTGATGGATGCGCGAGACCTTGCCGTGCATGAGACGACCGGCGCGCACCACATCGCCGCCGAACACATCCCCGATGCACTGGTGCCCGAGGCACACGCCAAGGAGTGGAACCTTGCTGCCGAAGCGGCGAATCACATCATTGCTCACTCCAGCTTCCTTTGGCGTGCACGGACCAGGTGAGATGCAGACGTGGCTGGGCTTCATCTTTTCAATCTCCTCCAGCGTTACCTGATCGTTGCGGCGGATCTCCATGGTGGCACCCATCTCGCCGAAGTACTGCACGAGGTTGTAGGTAAAGGAGTCGTAGTTGTCGATGATGAGGAGCATGGCCGGGGTTTGCCATGCGATGGACCAGCATGGCGGGTGGCAAAAGGTAGCGGACCTCCCATGGGACGCAAACGCAGATGCGGTTTTGAGCGAGGGGATTCAGCCGTGAAACCAGTTGCGAAATGGAGAAATGGCTGGATTAATTAACTTCTCCAAACTTTTCGCCGTCGCAAGAGATGATGCGAACCCACATCCGGTCCCTGTCGTGCCCCACCCGAATTCTGCACGCTCGGGCCCGTTTCTTGCAGTTGTTCAACCGGTTACGACTGGTCCAAAAAGAGGGAAATGCAGCATTGCATCGGCATGAAACACGCTATAGGCTTCCTGCCGTTCACGCCATGCCCTGCTCCCTTCCGGTACTGGCGCGCGCATTGAGGCTCCCCCAGCTCAGGTGCGTGCGGTTTTGACTTCGTAGAGAACCTCACTCCCGCTCCCACCCCTCATGCTCGATCTGATTTCCAAAGGCGGCGCCCTCGTCTGGGTGCTCCTGGGTTGCTTTGGGCTGGCCCTGGCAATCTTCGCGGAACGCATCTCGTACTACCACCGGGCTGGCATGAATGTCGGCGAATTCCTCGCCGGACTCGCCAGCCTGATTCGCAGAAAGAACTACGCCGAGGCCCTGCAGGAATGTGTGGCCACCCGCGTGCCTGCCGGACGCGTGCTGCACGCCGCCTTGCTGCGCCACCATTCGACTCGCGAGCAGCTCAAGGACATCGTGCAGGAAGCCGGACAGCTCGAGGTGCCTCGCTTGGAGCGCTACCTAAGCGTGCTGCACGGCATCGCACATGCCACGCCACTCATTGGTCTGCTGGGTACCATCCTCGGCCTCATGAATACTTTCACCCGCCTGAACAACGAGAATGGCTATGCCACACCGGCGGAGGTGGCAAATGGGGTCTTCCTGGCGCTCATCACCTCGGCTCTCGGTCTGGTGGTGGCGATTCCCAGCTACCTTTTTTATTCCTTCCTCGCGGCCAAGGCGCGCCATCTCATGCATGACCTGGAGCGTGCTGGCATCGAAATCGTGAACATCCTTGAAGACAATCGCGAGCCTGCCCACGCTGCGACGACCGGTGGGGCGCAGATTGTGGAGTTCCGCAAAACGGACTCCGGCAGCGCGCTGAAGCGCGGCTAGAGAGACCTGTCAGTGAAGGGTGGAGGCGACAGATGTCCCTCCTCAATAGCCATGACACTCTGGACCATTCTCAAGAGGACATGGTACGTCGTGGTCTACAACGGCAGGTTCTCCTTCAAACCGGCAGAAAAGGCTTTGCTGGATGCCGTGATAGCGAAGCTGCCAGAGGACGACGCCAGCGCACTTCAGGCGCAATTGCGGTCGATGAACTGTCTTCAGCGCTTCTTTAAACGGCAGTTGGTGTGTTTCCGTTTCAGACGCTACAAAGGGCCGCTTCTCAGCAAGAAAGACAGTCCATGCTGTGTGGCGCTTGTAACCGTCCGGATGGACGGCGAAAGCGTGTTCGTCAATTTGGTTTCCATGCACGGGTTGCTCAGGATCCTCTATATTCCGGCGCCACTCAGGGCAGATGCTTCCCTGGACGTGGCAGATGTCGTCGTGTTTCCCTTGCATCATTCCCCACAGGGAAAGGAGCAGGGCTGACTGGCCGCTGGTGATGTCGGAATGGAAGGATTTGTAGTTGCACCCTGCGCTGCAAGTCGCGATCCTACCTTGATGGAACCTTTGAGGATCCGCTGATGCCCTCGTCCCTTTTTCTTCACACCCCAGTGCCGCGCCCTTCATGAAGCTCGTCAGTCATCTGCCGAAGCCGGGCTTCTGGATGTATCTGGGGCCTGTGCTCAATGTGCTGCTGCTCCTGCTGCTCTTTTTCCTCTTGGGCTCGAACTTCGTGATCCAGAGTGGCGTGGCGGTGAAGCTGCCGGAGAGCGCTTCGCGGCTCAATGGCTTCGAGAGGGCGCAGGTGGTGACCTTGCCCTCGGGGAATGACTCTTCCATGTACTTCAATGGTCGGCCGGTGACCTACGAGGAACTGGGGCGCCAGCTTGAGTTGAAGAAGACCGAGGGACGCCGGCTCATCATCCACGCGGATGGGGGAACGCCGCTGGGAGGGCGTTTCCAGCAGGTGAGCAATCTCGCACTACGCATGGGCTACGAGGTGGCCTTCGCTACCCAGCCGGCGAGGTAAGGTGGAGAGGTGTCATTCGCCGTTTGCATTCCATGCCTGCTGAAACCTCCAAGGAATCACCGCTCATCTTCCACTGGCCCCGGCCGTTGGAGCAGGGGAAGCGGCTGATCTTCTGGATCGGCGTGGTCGCGTTGGGATTGGCCGGCTTCTTTTACGTTTTCCAGGTCGTGTATCCGCAGTCGCAGCGCAGCACGCCCATTCCGCATCAGGTGCTGCTGCTGGATCCTTCGGATCCCATTGCGCGGGCGATTCTGAACAAGGTGCAGGATCGCGATTTCCTCGTGCTGCCGAGCGATGATCCCGGTGCAAACGCGGCAAGGCTTGAGGACCATGCGCCGGTATTCCACCCGAGCTATGAAGGACATCAGCTCGGCTTGCAGGATCTTCCCCACAAACCCTTCACCGTGCCGCCCGCCCGCCTCTTGAAGGTGGATGAACCGGTGCTGCCGCCCTTGGACCTGAGCGGACTGAAGAGACCTGTGGAAGACGCGATGCCGACCTCGAAGGAGTCTGCACCTCGTCTGGTGGTGAAGCTCACCGGCGCGCTGGCGACACGGAAGATGATACACCCACCCGACCTCGCCGGCCTTGCTCCTGCGGATCCTGGCGCGCATCACATCCAGCTCGGTGTGGATGCGCATGGGCGCGTCTGGTTTGCGCTTCCTCTTCGGGAGTCGGAGAACCTGGTGGCATCCGCAGAGCTGACCGAACGGCTCACCCGGACACGCTTCGAGCCGGTGACGGTGAAGAAGGAGTCTGCAGAGACGCCGACGTGGGGCGTGGCGACCTTTGCCTGGGAGACTCCGGTTGGTCCGTGAGGCAAGCCATCACCTGATACTTCCTGCTGCACCATGATACACGTCTCCCTCACCAACCTGCTCCTGCTGGGCATGATCGTGGGGCTGGCGCTGCTCGGGTGTTTCTGGCTCTATGCCGTGTGGAAGGAAAGGCGCCAGGAGGGGCGGGCACGGCAGGATCTCGTCTCCTGTCGTATTTGCGGAAACATCTACGAGAATCTCAGCCGCAGTCCCATGACCGCATGTCCGCAGTGCGGCTCGCTGAACGAGGCGACGAAGCCCAAGCCGATTTAGGCGCCTCCAAACTCAGGGATTCGGCACCGCCGAGGCAGTGGATTGCGCTTTCGCTGGCACTGCCTCCTGTGTCCACGGTGGCGGTGTGGATGTTTTGCGCGTCCGATAGCCGTCACCCCAGATGGCCACAGCAACCAATGCCACGGTGAGGATGATCAGCGCGAGGAACAGCGTGAGTGGACGGTTTCCGTCGGGTTTGTCCGCGTGATCCACCGGAGCCATGGGCGCCACGCTGCGATGATACACCAATGCAGGCTGGCGCGTGGGGTCCGGGGCGGCGCTCGTCATGCCCGGTCGTTGTGCCGGGGCGCTGGTGACTTCGTCATCGGGATGGACCTTGGGCGGTTCTCCCTGTCTCCCGGGAGCATGCAGCGGCGAGCGAGACGGAGCAGCGCTCGAAGCTGCGGCTGGCGAGACCGAGGGCGCAGCCAGGGGAGCGCTGCTCTGCTGGGGCTGCTGCGTGGAGAGCATCCAGTCCGCAAAGGACAGCGGCTCGTGTGACTTGCGTGATCCACCGAGGGTTGGCACCTTCGAGGCGCCATCGTCAAACACAAGACCTGACGCTGCTGTCTCTCCCCTAAGCATCGCCTCTGCCCGTAGAGACTCCAGGATGGAGGTCACACTTTCAGGCGCAGCAGACAGGGTGAGCTGCAGCGGAGCTGAGGTGGCGGGATACGGCGTCCAATGAATGCCTCTTGATATTGACAGCGTCCTCTCGGGCAGTGATACGACGCCTGACATCGGCACTACGATCTCCTGGGCCATTTGAGAAGGCGGAGGTGGCGCTTCCCTGCTGGAGCCAAACCAGATGATATTCTCCCCCTGCTCCATGCAGATCCGGGTGCTCCCCTCAGTCTCCGGCTCCCAGATGAGTGGACCAAGAGGAAAACCAAACTCTGCGGAAGACTCTGCCAGGACTGCGGGGAGTTGCACCGGCAGCATCTGATGGCCCACAATCACATTGCCCTCATCATCGAGCAGGGGAAAGCTCGTGGCATGGGATGGCAGGGCCATCGCCGCGGGGAAGGAAATGACCGGCGGCAGGCGCTTCTCGTTGATGAACACCGCGTCCGCATCCACCCAGTCGCGAGTTTCCTCGTCCTCCTCATCCAGCTCGCTCTCGTCCAGAATTTGGAACCTGGATGGGCTGCCGAAGAGGGGACACGGTGGAGGGGTGGCAGTCAGCACCTGGTCTTGGTCTTCACTTGCGGCGCCGTCATCCCTTGTTTTCTTCATCAGGCTCAAGCTCGCGGCTGCGGCGGCGGCCAAACCTGCAGCCAGAGGCAGTGGGCTCTTATTGCGCAGGGCAAGTCCCGCGAGCATCGCGCTGGCAGCGAGGGCTGCTCCGCCCAAGGCCACGGATGCACCCGTGGATGGGGGTTCGCTCGGTGCTGGGAGCATGCAGTTGATACCTAAACGCAGGGTAAGCTGGTTTTTAGCGCCTGTCATTCAGTTTTGCGACAGCAGTTCCACGGGCTCCTGTCAGTCAAGATGCACGAACTCATTCGCATTGAACAGGAGACGACAGAGTGAAGGCAATCCCTGCTGTTCCACGAGTTTGATAGCGCCTTCCAATTCTTGCGAGTCAGGCCTGCGTTGGAAGGCCAGCTCCACCGCCCGCGTGACTTGTTCTGAGGTTTCCGTGCCAGCCTCGCGCTGCACACGTTCGGCAAAGTGTCGCGACTGCTGTAGCATGAAAGCGTTGTTCATCAAGGCGAGGGACTGTAGGGCGGTGGTTGTGGTGAGACGTGCCGGAGTGAGGTTGGCCGGGTCCGGACAATCCAGCGTGGTCATGAATCGCTGCGGTGTGGTGCGCACGATGAAGCGGTAGATGCTGCGTTTCCAGAGCGCAGGCTTGTCGGCGGTGACGTGCTTGTAGATGGGGGCGTAGGCCTCCTGGTATTCGAAGTCTTGATATCCCGGACCACCCATCGAGGGATTCAAGCAGCCGCTCACGGTCAGCACGGCATCGCGTAGCGACTCGGCATCCAGGCGGCGGGGATGCATGCGCGCCAGCAGGGTGTTGGAGGTATCGGGACTGTCCGTGTCACGCAGGGAGCTGCGACGGTAGGCGCTGCTGGTGAGGATGAGCCGGTGCATGTGCTTCACGCTCCATCCGGACTTCATGAACTCACGCGCGAGCCAGTCCAGCAGCTCGGGATGACTGGGTTTACCCCCGCCGTTCCCAAAGTCGCTCGGCGTATCCACCAGCCCTCTGCCGAAGTGATGGTGCCACAGGCGGTTCACCAGCACGCGCGCGGTGAGGGGATTGTCCTTCTGTACAATCCATTCCGCCAGCCTGCGCCTGCGTTCACCTTCGGATGTGGTGTGATTGCCAAAATCATGATCAGATGCGCCAGCACAGGTGAGGCCGCCGGGAGCGACCTCCGCGCCGGGAGACTCGGGACTGCCGCGTGCCAGCACCTGGACCTTGGGCGCTTCCCCGCCTAGTACGCCGTAGAACTTATCCGGCCGGGCGAGAGCAGAGAGCTGACGTGAGAGGGCATCATACTTCCGAATGGCAGAAGAGAGCTCCTCTTGTTCCTCTTTGCCAAGTCGCGAGGAAGCCTCTGCGAGCGTCATTCTGGCATCGCCAAGGAAGACTTGATCGTGGGAAATGCCGTCCCCTCCATCCGTGGACATCAGGGTGAGGAATCGTGCACTGGCAGGAATGCTCACGTCCAGTGGCAGACCACCATCTTTTGCACCGAATTTTGCGCGATGGAAGGCGGTCTTTCCATCCAGAAAGACCCAGAATTCCGCCTTCGAGCCCGCCGCGGAGCCACCGTAGCCAGTCATGGCCGTGAAGCGTAGCGTGCCATCTCCCAGCGTACGCCGCATGGCTGCCAGATCGAAGGTGATGGCAGCATTTGCGTGCAGTCCCAGCAGGGAGTGCCCCGCAGCCTTGTAGTTCACGCCGTCCAGGATGGTGCTGGCCTGTGCATTTACCGGACCGTTGCGAATCCCATCCCACGCCTTGCCAGAGGTGGCGGGCACACCTTCCACCGTGATGCCGGTGCTGGTGATGGGAACGGGGTGGGGCCCCTCAGGAATGACGACCCCATGAATGAGATCTGCGGCACGCCCCTTGTCGGACGGTTGCACGGCCACGAATTGATTCGCCCTCGCGCCGTCGAGGAATCCCTTCTTCTGCTCAATGCGCTTCCCGGTGCTGGCATCGATGCCCGCTCCTGCCTTTCCATTGCCGGTGCCGTCGCCGCCACCAACGATGTCGGCGAGATCGAGGGTGGGACCAGCGAGGCTGCTGATGACCTCATTGAGCTTTTGCTGGTGTGCGGTGAGCTTCTTCTTCATTTGCATTGCGCCGTCCTGTCCCGGGGCATCGATGTCCCTCTCACCACGGGTGACGCCTGCAAAGACGGCCCAGAGACGGTAGTAGTCCTCCTGGGAAATGGGATCGAGCTTGTGATTGTGGCAGCGGGCACAGTTGATGGTGAGGCCGAGGGTCGAGGTAATCACCTGCGTTACCATGTCATCGAGATCATCGGCTCTTGCCTGGCGTTTCAGCACGGGGCTGGGTGTTTCCTTCTGCCCCACGAAGTCCCATGGCCCGGCCGCGAGAAAGCCTGTCGCAATCACCGCATCGCGGTTCTGCGGTGCGATGATATCTCCGGCAATCTGGTGCCGGATGAATTCGTCATACGGCATGTCATGGTTGAAGGCACGAACTACCCAGTCGCGGTAAGGCCAGGCATGCTCACGCTTCTGGTCGCGCTCGAAGCCATGTGTATCCGCATAGTGCGCGATGTCGAGCCAATGCCGCGCCCAGCGCTCCCCATAGTGTGGCGAGGCCAGATAACGATCCACGAGGAGCTCCCATGCATCTGCACGCGTGTCCTGGATGAAAGCTTCCACTTCTTCAGGTGAAGGTGGCAGTCCCAGCAGGGTGAAGCTCAGTCGTCGTATCAAGGTGCGGCGATCCGCCTCGGCCGCGAAGGCGAGTCCTTTTGCCGACAGTTTCGCATGGATAAACGCATCTACGGGTGAGGAAGCTGGAACGGGCATGCCTTCCGTCGCGGTCATGGGTGGCATCGAGTCGCCTAGCGGTTGCAACGACCAGAGTGTGCCAGCGTCGCTCAGTCGTTCCTTGATTGTGATTTCCTCAGGCCACGGGGCACCTGAGGTGATCCACTCGCGAAGTTTGCCCACTTCATCCGCCGTGAGCTTGGGTCCCTTTTTGGGCATTTCAGGCTCTGCGCCGCTCACCGATTGAAGCAGGAGACTCGCCCCTGGATCTCCCACCACGATGGCATTCTTCCAATCTGCTTCCCCCAAGGCATGCGCACGGGATTGCAGCGAAACTTTTCCTTTTTGCACATTGGGTCCGTGGCACTCCGCGCAGTGCATGCTGAGGATGGGGGCGATGTCGCGGGTGAAGTCCACAGCGCCATGGGAGCTGGTGCTGAAGCTGAGTGCGGCAAACACCATGACCTGCCAGGAGTGCATGCGGTGGCGGTGTGAACCCTTCATGCCAGCACCTCCCGAATGACGTGACCATGCACATCCGTCAGCCGTCGCTGGATGCCGTTGTGATACACGCTGAGTTTCTGATGGTCGATGCCCAGCAAGTGCAGCGCCGTGGCATGCAGGTCGTAGGACATGGTTGGGTTGTCTTCTGCCTTCCAGCCTGTCTCATCACTGGAGCCATAACTGGTACCCCCTTGGATGCCGCCTCCTGCCATCCACACGGTGAAGGCGCCGGGGTTGTGATCACGTCCCTTCTGGGAACCCTGCATGAAAGGCTGGCGGCCAAACTCGGTACTGCAGATGATCAGCGTGCTCTCCAGCAGACCGCGCGACTTCAGGTCTTGAAGCAGGGCGCTGCAGCCGCTGTCCAGAACGGCGCCCCAGTAGCCATGGTCGCGCATGATGTCCTCATGCGAGTCCCAGTTTGGGCGAATCTTCTTCGCCGTCGTGTTCTCAGCACCACAGTACAACTGCACAAAGCGCACTCCGCGCTCCACCAGCCGGCGCGCCAGCAGACACTGCCTGCCAAAGGGGCCGATGTCTTCATGGTCGAGCCTGTACATCTTGCGCGTGGTCTCGCTTTCACCGCGCAGGTCGGTCACTTCGGGCGCGCTGAGCTGCAATCGTGCAGCGAGTTCGTAGGAAGCGATGCGTGCCTCCAGTTCGCTCTGGCCAGCGCGTGCAGCAAGATGCTTGCGGTTGATGGATTGCAAGAAATCCAACCCTTCTCTTTCTTGTTCAGGCGTGTTCGCAAATCCACCTTGCAGCGTATCTGCGAACAGGTCCGCAATGGGAGCCTTCGACGCCGCAGTCTCAATCACTGTGCCCTGATGTACCGCAGGCAGGAAACCCGCGCCCCAGTTGATGACGCCGCCGGGGGGTAGGCCGCGTGGATCTGGCAGTACCACGAAGGCGGGCAGATTTTCACTCTCGCTGCCGAGGCCATAGGTGACCCATGCGCCCATCGCAGGGAAGCCGGGGAGGATGAAGCCGCTGTTCGCCATGAACATCGCAGGACCATGCAACGCCGTCTTGCTCTGCATGGAGTGGATGAAAGCCATGTCATCCACGCATTGTGAGAGCCGTGGGAAAAGGTCGGACATCCACTTCCCGCTCTGACCATGCTGGCGGTAGGGCCAGAAACTCTTCGCGTAGCTTCCCGCCTTGCCGGAGAAGAAGTTCTTTCCGTCTTCCCGATCGAACGGCCTGCCGTGCAAGCGCTCCAGCGCCGGGCGGTAGTCCCAGGAGTCCACATGACTCATGCCTCCCGGACAGAAGATGTGGATCACACGCTGAGCCTTCGGCGCATGGGGAGAAGGCCGGGGAGGCTGGGCGCTGGCCTGCTGCATGAGTGAGGTCAACGCAATGCCGCCGAGTCCGCCTCCCGCCTTCCAGAGGAATTCGCGGCGGCCACTGCATACTTTGTCGCGGGAAACCTTCATGCGGTGCGCGGGGTTTTCTTCGTACGATGCTTCCGGCCACCGCTTTGCCCAGCGGCCAAGTCCTGCACGGCCACCTCGATGTGGTGCTGCATGGCGCGCGCTGCACCGGCTTCATCCTTAGCCTCCACTGCGTGCAAGATGGCAGCGTGGTGCTCGATGGCGCGCTTCACCCCGGCATGAGAAATCGTGGCCATGCGGCTTTCTCGACCGAGATCAGAGAGGGTCTCCAACAGCAGGCTGAAGATTTCGTTCCCGGTGGCACGGGCCAGGGCACGGTGAAAATCAATATCCGCTTCCACCGCCTCCGGGAGAGTGACGGCATTCTCCAAACGGGCGTGCACCTTGCGGAGGTCCCGCATTTGGGATGTGGAAACGCGGGAGGTGGCGAGCCGGGCCACCTCTGGCTCAATGGCGAGGCGCACTTCGAGTGATTGCGTCAGGCGGCCCGCTTCATCCGGAATCAACAAGGCCAGCGAGCCATTGAGTGGCTTGTGCAATTTCCCGCTGCGACGAATGCCCACGCCGTGCTGCACCTCGACGAGGCCCTGCAATTCAAGCCGCTTGGTGGCTTCGCGTACGACGGTGCGGCTTACGCCGAGCTGGTTCGCGAGTTCGCGCTCTGCGGGCAGCCACTCCTCCGCACGGTCGCGGCGCAGTTCCTTCGCGAGTCGCTGGCTGACTTCTTCCACCAGGGTGGAGGGACGTTGGATGGCGGCAAGATTCATAAAAACGGAGTCTCGGAGGCAAGTGGTAAGAGGTCATACCACTTGGTAAAATACGCGGCTGTCTCATCGAACTTTCCGGGGACAGGTACTTTTGTGCCGTGCTCTCCTCCTGGCGTCGTGAAGCGGAACTCGCCTGAAGAGTTTCCCACCCTGCCCGTATCCTCTGCGCATGACTTCACGCTCCCCCCTCGATCGCAGGCATTTCATTCAGACCGCTGGCTCCGCTCTTCTCACCATGCCGTTGGCTCAGATGGGTTTCAGTGGTTCCGTGATGGCGGCAGATGCGGCGAAACCTGGGGCTGCTGGCGCCGCGCCTGCATTGGAGCCGCTCAACCGGTTTCCCCGCATGCTACAGGAGCACCTGGTCGACCAACTGCATGAGCAGGAGGCGAAGAATGCCGCGGTGCTTGCTTCGCTGAAGACCAAAGCGGATGCGGAGGCGTATGTTCGCAGCATCCGCGAGCGCATCCAGAAGTGCTTTGGCCCGTGGCCGGAGAAGACACCACTGAATGCGAAGGTGATGAGCACGGTGGAGCGCGACACCTACAGAATCGAAAACGTCATCTTCGAGAGCCGCCCCGGCTTCCTCGTCACCGCAAATCTGTACGTGCCCAAGGGTCGGAAAGGAAAACTGCCCGGTGTGGTGGGCTCGTGCGGACACTCTACCAATGGCAAGGCGGCTGAGGCTTACCAGAGCTTCGCACAAGGACTGGCGCGCATGGGTTATGTAGTGCTCATCTTTGATCCCATTGGCCAGGGCGAGCGCTCCCAGTACGCGCCGGTGCAGAAGGGCAAAGGCCTCGCCGCGCGCTATGGCATTGGTGTAGGAGAACATATCCAGGCGGGAAATCAGCAGGTGCTCGTGGGGGAGTCGCTCCCTGCGTGGCGTGCCTGGGATGGCATCCGTGCTCTGGACTACCTGCTCTCACGCGAGGAGGTGGATCCGAAACATGTGGGCATCACGGGAAACTCCGGTGGCGGTACCATGACCACATGGCTGTGCGGTGTGGACCAGCGCTGGACCATGGCAGCGCCGGCCTGCTTTGTAACCACCTTCAGGCGCAATGCGGAGAATGAACTGCCCGCGGACACGGAGCAGTGCCCATTTGGCGTGATTGCGCAGGGGCTGGACCATGCCGACTTCCTTGCCGCCCTCGCGCCGAAGCCCGTGGTGATTGTGGCGCAGGAGAAGGACTTCTTCGACGTGCGCGGCAGTGAGGAGGCCTTTGCGCGCTTGAAGCATCTCTACGCGCTGCTGGGCGCGCCGGAGAACATCAAGCTGCACATCGGCGGTGACTACCATGGCTATGCAAAGGAGAATCGCGAAGCCATGTACCAGTGGTTCAACAAGGCCACGGGCATTTCCAGGGAAACCACAGAGCCAGCGCTCACGATCGAGAAGGATGAGACCCTCTACTGCACGCCCAAGGGGCAGGTGAGGGACCTGCAGTCGCGCACGGTCTTCTCCTTCACGAGTGAGAAGGCGCAGGCACTGGAGAAGTCACGCGCGAAGCTGGAAGGAGAAGCGCTGAAGAAGGCTGTCACGGATGTGCTTCACATTCCCGCCCGGCTTCCGGAGAATGCCCCGGACTATCGTGTGCTGCGTGGCAGCGGCAGCCGCAGGTATCCTGCGAAGACACATGCGCTGTACGCGGTGGAGAGTGAACCCGGCATTCATGCAATTGTCACCCTGCTCTCGGAGAAGCCGATCATCTCCCGACCTCATGCCGATGGAAAGAAGGCTGTGCTGTATGTCTCGCATCGCTCTGCTGATGCGGAACTGCGCGATGAGCCGCTGGCGGCTGAGCTTTTGAAGAGTCACGCGGACGCGACCTTCTACGCTTGCGATGTGCGCGGCATTGGCGATTCACAGCCGGACACGTGCGGCACGGACCAGTTCCTGAAACCCTATGGCAGCCATTATTTTTACGCGGCCCATGGCATCATGATGGACCAGCCACTGCTTGGCCGGCGCGTGTTCGATGTGATGCGCGTGGTGCAGTGGCTCGGTTCCATTGGGCACAAGGAAGTGCACCTTGCGGGCTCCGGCTGGGGCGCACTGCCGGTCACGTTCGCGGCGCTGCTCCAGGACAGTGTTTCCAAGGTCACGCTGAAGCACGCTCTCAACTCCTTCACGGAAGTGGCCGGCACGGAAGAATACAACTGGCCTTATGCCGCCCTGCCGCCCAGGGTACTTTCGCATTTCGATCTGCCGCAGTGCTATGCTGTGCTGCAAGCAAAGGGGCTCACCACCGTGGAACCCTGGAGCGCTGCGCAGGGAATGGATTGAACTCAGGAGCACCGCACGCCACACTGACCCATGCTCACTCCTGAAGACCGCGCGCGCGACTTTCCCGCACTCTCTGGCATCTCCTACCTCAACACGGCTGCGGAGAGCATCCCGCCGCGCTGCGTGGGGGATGCCATCCAGGCTTATTGGAATGACAAGCTGCGTGGCATGAAGGGGCGCGATGCCCACTTCGCCCAGGTGGAGGCTTGCCGTGAAATCAGTGCGCGCATGCTCGGGCTCAGCACGGCGGAGGTATCGTTCTGCTCGTGCAGCTCGGAAGCGTACAACCTTCTCGCCTCTGCGCTCGACCTGGGTCCGGAGGATGAGGTGGTGGTGTCAGACCTGGATTTTCCTGCAGGAGCCACGCCCTGGCTGCGGGCGGCGCATCCGCCGGAAACGCGTCTGTGGCGTGCCAGCGACGGCGCGCTCGATGCACGGCATCTCATCCCACTGCTCAACGAGCGCACGAAGCTTGTGCAGGTTTCCTTGGTGAGCTTCTACAATGGACATCGTCTGCTCTGGAAGCCTTTCCACGAAGCCGTGCGTCGTTACGCGCCGAATGCGCTCATCTCGGTGGATGTCACCCAGGCGCTTGGGCGCGTGGTGCTCGATTGCGATGGCGCGGATATCATCATCTCCAGCACCCACAAGTGGACGCTCGGCATCCATGGCGGCTGCATCATTGGTGTGCCGCAGGCTGGCGCGGAGCGGCTCACCACGCACGCGGGTGGCTGGTTCCATTTGCAGAATGCGTTCGAGGCAGACCGCTTTCAGCACGCGGAGCCGAAGAAGGGGGCCGCGAGCTTCTCCGTGGGCATGCCAAACTTTGTGGCGCTCTATGCCTTGAATGCGTCTCTTCGATACCTGGAGGGCATCGGCATCGCGAACATCGCTGCCCATGCTGACCCACTGGTCTGCGAGGTGGACAAGGCGTTGCGCGACTACGGCGTCACGCCCATGTGCGCGTGGGATGCTGCGAACCCCTCCGGTATTCTCGCCTTCCAGCACAACCGCTGCGGTGAAATTCATGCCGTGCTGGAGCGTGACCACATCCACGTCATGCATCATGCCGGACGCATCCGCATCGCCATCCATGGATACAACACGCACAAGGATGTGGTGAACCTCCTGCGCGTGCTGGAGCCGCTCTCACGGACGGTGTAGGCCTCGCGTCACGGCGTCATCACCATACATCCGCCGGATGGAGAGCCGGCGAACCGACACTGAGGACGGATCGCATCCGTCAGCCGTGTCATGACTCTCTCCCTTCCTTTCAGCATCCGGGTGGACGGTAGCGAAGCCGATATCCAGGCCTTCGCAGGCGAACTGCGTGTCTTGCCGTGGTTCGGTGAGTTCCATTTCAACCCAGTGCAGTACGACACCGGTTACCAGCTCTGGATCTACTCCAACGATGACGAGACCTCGGCAGAAGTGGAGCGTGAACGTGAGCACTGGATCCTTGAGGCCTGCGTGCGGCACAACCTGATGCCCATGGAACTGGTGCACGAGCACTGAGCGCAGCCGGGATTCCCAGGAAATGCCTGCGCGCCCTACTCCTTGGGCGTATCGATCTGCTCCGCTCGCGCGATGCCGGTTGGGCCGAACTCCACACGGAAAACGTTGATCACCCAGCCGCCTTTGCCGTTGCGTCCGCGTACCTTCACCTCGCGTGTCTTCGTCCCACCAACGGTTTTTTCCTCCCTGAGTTCCATCATCTCCGCCATCGGGTCGGCCAGGTTGTCGTTCATCCACTTCCGGACGACCTTCACATCGGCGGACTCCTCCCCTTTCTTCTGTTCAATGGCGGCCACCGTCTGCTTCGCATCCGGATTCTTCTTGTGCCACCACATGAGCCATCCCACCCCCGCGAGACAGATGATCACCGTGAGTATTTTTGCGATATTCACTAAAGCCCGCATGGCCCGGATTTTCTACATCGGACCACCTTGGTCAACATTTTCCTCATGCCCACGTTGAGGAGGGCTGGCAAATGAATTGAATGCGCACCCGGCAGGATTCGAACCTGCGACCAACGGATTAGAAATCCGCTGCTCTATCCACTGAGCTACGGGTGCAAGTTCGTTTCTTGTTGCCTGCGTGGGTCGAGGCGTACAGTGGCACGGCATGTCCGTGCTGCAAGCGCGGAGCGGGTGCTTCCGTGAGAATGAGGCCTTCTGCGAGTGCTACAACTCGACCTCAGGCGGGCCCTGATTCGGAGCCGGAGTTGGTGTCGGTGGGGGAGCGGGTGTCTGGGACTGGGGGATAATGATTCTGGCTCCTGGCGAGGCGGAGCCGCCGGAGCTGGATGTGCCCTCGGGAGCCCGGGTCATGCTGGCACCGACGCCGTGGACGCTCTCGAGGATGACGGTGGGGTCGCCGGGTTCGAAGTCCGTACTGAGGTAGCCCTCAGGCAGTGGTTTGGGGGCTGGGGCGTTCTCCCAGGTCATGCCCACGCCGACGCCATGGACACTCTCGACGATGGCGGTGGGGTCGCCGGGTTCGAAGTCCGTGCTGAGGTAGCCCTTGGGCGGCTGGCCGGCGGAGTGGGTTTTCACCCCATTCGCGGTAGCAATCCTCTGTTTGAGATAGGTGGTGTCGTAGCGGAGAGTGGCTTCCTTGCCACCCATCTCCACCACGGCAGAGGAATCCTTCTGGGAGTCCTTGATGGAGGCCAGCTTCACACGCAGGCCTGTGGGGGCTGGCTGGTTCCCGCGCAGGATGGTGCGCTCACGGGTTTTGGTGTTCACTACCACGACGGTGGCTTCCACACCCAACTGATACATGGAGGCGATCGCGAGGTCCTGGGCGAAGGACTGTGCTGCCTCGACCACGGGAGCGGTCTTCAAAATAAAGGGATTTTTTTGCCAGGAGGTCTCGTAGCGCTCGATAGGTTGTTGCTGGGGCGGGGTAAAGACCAACTCCTGCGCCTGAAGCTGCAGGACTCCCATCAAGGCAAGCGTGGCGAGGGCAGCGAACATCGTGGGCATGACACGCGCAGACATCATGATGGGCCGACCTGTGTGGTCGGGTGTCATCGATGGGATGGCGTCGGGATGCACGAAGTGCTCGGAGGTTGCTCCTGCTCAGGATTCGAGCAGGAAGGGATCCAGCGCTCAGCATAAACGGGATTGGCAAAAAGACAAAGACCGCGGGACTTCAGCACTGGCGACGCCAGGCATCCGCTAGGCCTCCGGAGGCCTCACGCAATTCACTCGCCTGGGAGCGTTGTTGTAGTATGTCGCGGGCTCCTGACGTAATGCTGCTGGCTGGTGCAGCAGGATGTGCCGGTTTCCCATGATGTCCTTCTCGCCTAGATACCTGGTCTGTCTGCTTCTGCTCCTCGGGCAGGGCTTGGAGCGGGGGCACGCGGAAATGATCAACTACCAGGGGCGCCTGAGCATCCAGGGCGTGCCTTTTGAAGGGGTGGGACGTTTTCGTTTTGCCGTGATGGAGGGCGCGCGGATTCTCTGGTCGTCTTCAGAGCTGAAGGTGCCCGTGAGCAAAGGCGAGTACTCGGTGCGCTTGGGAGATTCCGCCCAGGCGCCGCCCATTGATGGGGCCCTGTTGCGCCGAAGTGCCCAGCCTCCCAAGCTCCGCATCTGGTTCGCACGAGAGGGTGCGGCATGGGTGAAGGCCGGGGCTGATGTCCCGCTGGATATGCATCTGGTAGCGCCTGATGTGGTGTCGCACACCCCATCAGGTGCGAGTTTGCCAACGGAGGCGGCGCCTGCATCACCCTTGGTCACTCTGCGCGTCGCGGGTGCTCCTTCCCTGGGTTCGGAGAAAGCGGCCCTTGTGCTTGTTGAGTACACCGATGCCCGCTCACCGGCCTGTGTGCGCTTTCAGACGGAGGTGCTGCCCCGGCTGAAGGCTGCCTATATCGACACGGGAAAACTCCGGCTCGTCACCCGGGTGTTGCCATTTTCCGGAGCTTCGCCGGAAGACTCGCTGGCACGTGTGGCATGGTGTGCGCATGCGCAGGGAAAATTTTGGGAGATGCGCGAGAAGCTCTTCGCTGCCGGTGGTTTGTTGTCGGCGGAAGCCGTCCGAAAGCTAGGCCAAGACGCAGGTCTCGATGCTGCCACGTTCGGAGCCTGCTTCACGGATGCGCAGTCGGCCAACTCGGTGCTCAAGGAGAGTGCAGAGGCGGCGAAGGCTGGCATCACCACAGTGCCAGGGTTCGTTTTGGGGTCCTCGGCAGCAGGGATGGTGGCCGGAGTGCGGCTCGATGGGGATCTCACGTATGAGCGCCTGGTTGCGGAGCTTGAGAAGAACCTGGCATCCGGGGGTATACAATGAGCGGAGGTGGGGGCACGAGCAAGAGCGTGGGTACAGGCAGAGGTGGCACCTTTGGCTTGCTCAAGGAGATGATTGCCCTCCTCGCCACCGCCGTGGCGCTGGGGCTGGTGTACAACAGCGCTAGTCCACTTGGCATTCGTGTGCCGGGCACCATCGTGGTGGAGCCCATCTTTCCTGAAGAGGGGACGCCTCTGAGCGCTTTGCCGGCCACTGAGACGGACCCCTCTATTCACCACGAAACCATCCAGGCGCTGGTGGTGCCGGATGCGATCGCGGGAGTGCATTCTGGCATCGAAGCCCTGCCTGCGGCTGTGACCTGGCGTGAGGTGAAACCGTTACTGGCCTCTGGCAAAATCATCCTCGTGGATGTGCGGGACACCCAGGCGTATGCCCTCGGGCATATCCCTGGTGCGGTGTCGCTGCCGATGGACCAGGGACAGGAGAAGATGAGTGCCTTCCTTTCGCGCTACCCACAGGGCACACCCCTTGTGGTGTATTGCGCCAGTGTGCGATGCCAGTCTGCCAATGCCCAGGCACGAGTGCTCACGAGGGAACATGGGTATGCGAATGTCCGCGAAATGCCGGGTGGCTATGCGGAGTGGCGCACCAGTGAACCCCAGGCCGAACCCGCCGTGGCCCCTACTCCATGAGTACTTCTGATACACCCTGGTGGCGGACCTTGCTGCGTTGGTTTCTCGGGCTGCTGCTTGTGTGGGCGGCCTTGGGGAAGCTGGCCAATCTTCAGGAGTTCTACGTCATGCTCGTCGCGTACCGGCTGCCGCTTCCGCAGGCGATGCTTCGTGGAGTCGCGATGGTCCTGCCCTGGATGGAATTGCTATGTGGGTTGCTTTTGATTGCAGGCTTGCGTCAGCGTGCAGCTCTTGCATGGAGCCTGGTGATGTTTGTGACCTTTGTCATGTGCACCGGTCAGGCGTGGCTTCGTGGATTGAAGATTGCCTGCGGTTGCTTGGACCTGCGCTTCGTGGGTATTGAACACGGGTCATCCATGGCAGCCATGCTGGAGTCCGTGGAGTTCGCCTTTCTACGCTCCGTGGTACTGGCAGCAGCGGCGGTATTGGTCTTGCAATACGCGGGGAGGAAAACGCAGGACGCCGCAGAGGAGTGAAGGGAGGACTGCACCGTTCCTGCCCCGTCATCCCCGGAAAGAAAAACGCTCTTCAGGACACGTGATCCTGAAGAGCGTTGAAGGACGTTGGACAATGACCGGGTGACTACAGCGAGGGCGTGGTCAGCGTCGGCGCAGCGGTGGCATTCGTGATGTTGCCATTGACGCGGTTGTTCCCGAAGGAAATCATCGTGGCACCGCCCTGGCAGATGATGCCGGTGCGGTTTCCGATGACGGTCGAGTTGCTCAGACGCACGGTGCCGAAGGAACCGAAGGACTGCACGCCGCTGGAGGTGGCGTTGTTATTGTTGTTGGCGGCTACGCAGTTTTCCAGGTTGATGGTGGCCACGGCGGCGGTGCCCACGGCGAGGTAGCCGTGATTCACATGGTTGCCGGAGAAGCAGCTCTTGAGCGTTGCGGTACCACGGTCTTCCACGCGGAGGCCGTAGTTGCTCTGTTCCATGGTGGTGTTTTCCATGGAAAGAGACACGGTGGCGCTAGCCCCAGGCCTGACGGTGACGGCTCCATTGCCGCCAGGCACGGCACCCGTCGAGTTGATGTTGCGGAAGGTGCAATTCTTGATGAAGACATCCATGTTCCCGGCTGCAGAGGGCGCAATCAGGACACCGTTGTTGGAGAAGTTGTAGATCTCGCAGTTTTCAATGTGGACCGCCTTGGCGGCCAAGATGTTGATGCCATTGAGGCCAAGGGTCGTGCCCGCGCCATTGATCTGCACGTTACGGATGGTCACCACATCGTTGGCGCCGGCGTTGATGTTGATGCCATTCGTTGCCGAGGCCAGGATGCTCGATGCCCCGCCTCCGATGCCATCAATGACGATGGACTTCGTGATGGTCACGGTGCCGTAGCCTCCTGGGTCCAGAGTGTCGATTTCGCCGCCTGCCGCCGTCTTGCTGATGGCACCTGCGAAGGTCTTGCAGGGAGCCGTGCGGCTGCAGGGGTTCACGTCGTCACCCACACCGGATACCCAGGTACGGGTCGCCTGACCAAACATCGAGGCACTGCCGAGCAGATACACGGCCAGGGAAAAACAAACACCAGAGACGAAGCGCGAAGCGCGGATTGCTTTCATGGGCCCGCACTCTAGCGATTGGAGAAACTCCGACAATCAATAGTATGAAAAAAATATTTTCCTTTAGTGGCTCCAAGCAATCTTTATGCCTTCAACTCTGCACAAGTGTTCATTGCCTGCGATTGTCACATTGAGAACGTCATTCGGGCAGTTTGCAATCAACGGCCACTCCGCAATTGCATGGCCGTTTGCATTGTTTCCTTTTCCCTGTCACAGTCCCTTTCGCCCCATGAAATCCCAATTCCAGATTCATTCCGAGGGACAGACCCGCTGTCCATTTCAGGCCGCAGGTACATGGTCGGCTGGTGATTGAATTGCGCGCCCTCCGAGATCCGCAATGAGTCACCCCACTGGTCAGATGGAGCTGGATCCGCGATCCGGCAGGACAGAATTCTTGGCTGCGTTCCAGGTGTTCTGGCCGCAGGATGGAGACTACAATGAACGCGCCGTGGCGGGAGCGCACTACCTTGCAGGCCGCTGGCAGCGGATGGTGCTGGAATTGCCACCACAGCCGAAGCATGCTGTGCTGCGCATCGACCCCTGCACCGAGCCCGGTTCGGTGCAGTTTGCTTCCATCCGGATCACTGCTTGGGACAATCGCACGGGCGGCATCCGCCTCCGTCACGAAAAGGACGTGGAGAACCTGCACCTGGAGGATCTTGTGCTCGTGCCGGACCTGCGCTGCATCGGCATGGTCAGTCTTGGCCTTGACCCCAAGTGCTTCCTCGCACCATTGCCTTCCAGACTCAGCGGTAGAAGGCTCCGGCTGGAGGTGTGGGTGCGGTTTGACCCCTCACTTGAGACGGCCTTGGACAAGCTGCGCAACCTGGCCCGTCATTTTGCCAGGCAGCGGGAGAATGAAACCCGCCTTGCGCAACAAGAGGTAGATCTACAGGCGGAGCGTGAGCGCTGCGCCGGACTTGAAAGGGAAGTGCAGGCTGGAAAGGGATTGGAAGAGACGAGCCGCTTCCTCCGTGCCGAGCTGGCTCACGTGCGCGCGGAACTCGATTGGGTCAGAAATGAAACGGACCGGCTCCGCAAGGAGAACGAACGGCGGAAGTTGGCGCTGCGGGAGGCGGAGAGCACGTTCCAGTTCCGCTGGACCCTTCCTTCCATCTTCACCAAGAAGAAGCGCAAGAGTGGCATTGCGCGCCCGGAAGGTTTCGAATTCAACCTGGAAAGCCCGAAGTCGTGGAATCTCATCCACGACACGGTCACGTTGATCGGCTGGTGTTTTGCGAAGTCGGACGAGTTCATCCAGGCCATTCGCGCCTCCGTGGGAGACAAAAAGTATGAGGGCTCATACGGACGGAAACGCTTTGATGTCCACAAGGTCTTCCCCAACTACAAGAATAGCGATCGCTCGGGCTTCGAGATTGAGGTGACAGACCTGCCCTCGCGTTTCACTCTGACCATTGAGGTGTTGGATGACAAAAACGCATGGCACACGCTCGCCACGGTGGAGGGCCGCGTGGCTCCGTCCATCTGGGGACTGGAGCGCCAGCCGCGCAGTGGAGATGGCGCGGAATTGAGATTTGAGCAGGTCATGCAACTCTCGACCAAGGAGCAGGGCCTGTTGCAGAAGGAAATCAGGGCGATGACCATGAAGCCAGTGGTCTCTGTGATCATGCCCGTGTACAACACGCCGGCAGATTACCTGCGTGAGGCCATCCAGTCGGTCAGGTCCCAGATCTATCCGAACTGGCAGCTTTGCATTGCGGATGATTGTTCGACGAACGAATCCACGCTCCAGGTGCTGAAGGAGGTGGAAAAATCCGACCCGCGTATCCTTGTCCATCGTTGTGAGAAGAATGGCGGCATCGCCGCGGCCTCAAATGCCGCACTGGGCATTGCCACAGGCGACATGGTGGCTCTGATGGATCATGATGATCTGATCTCGCCGGTGGCGCTGCTGCGTGTGGCTCAGGCGTCCGTGCTCTCTTCCGCGGATTTTGTTTACAGTGATGAGGGGCACATCAGTCCTGGTGGGGATTTTCTTGGGGGCATCTACCGTCCGGCATTCTCCCTGGCGTATCTGCAATCACATCCGTACATCGTGCACCTGATTGCATTCAGTGCGCGGCTGCTGCATGACATCGGAGGATTCAATGCGTCGCTGACCATCTCCCAGGACTACGACCTCATCTTGCGTGCGGCGGAGAGGGCGCGAAACATCGTGCACATCCCTGAAATCCTGTACCTCTGGCGCCAGCTTCCCACGAGCGCCGGACACCAGCTTCAGGAGAAGGTGATGCAGACCTCTGCCGGCATCCTGGAGGAACACTCGCGCCGCATCGATGCCGCGTGTGACGTGGCCCCTGGCATTGCCTTCAACTTCTTCAAGAGACAGCCCAAGATTGATTTCGAAAAGTCTTCGACCGCCATCATCATCCTCACGAAGAATCAGGCGGCACTGTTGCGCCGTTGCGTGGAGACCCTGGAGAAGACCCTGCCGGAGAAGCTGCCGTGGAAGATTGTGATCGTGGATCACGACTCGACCGACCCTGAGACGGTGGAGTTGCTCGCCGAGTATGCCAGACGCCACACAGTGGTTCCCTACAGCGGCTCCTTCAACTACGCTGCTCTGAACAACTTCGGCGTGCGCCATGGCGCGGGTGATGCGGAATACCTGCTCTTCTGCAATAACGATATCGAACTCACCCAGCCCGGATGGATGGAGCGCCTGCTGGAAGTGATGGCGGACGAGAAGGTGGGCGCGGCAGCTCCCATGATGCTGTATCCGGATGGAAATACGGTGCAGCACGCCGGCGTGTCCGTGGGCCTGTGCGGTCCTGCGGAGCATTTGGGCAAGTTCCTAGTGTCCCATGAAGATGGCGGCAAGCGTCTGCCTGGCTATCAGGGCATGATGTGGGTGAATCGTGAAGTGGCTGCCATCACCACAGCGTGCGCACTTTTCCGTCGCCGCGCCTATGAAGCGGTGGGTGGATTCAATGAGGAATTCCAGGTGGGCTTCAACGACACCGACCTCTGCCTGCGCATCTGGCAGCAGGACTATCGTGTCGTGTACTGTGGCGAGACCTTCATCATTCACCACGAGTCCGCCAGTCGCGGGAAGAGCTTTACCCACGATCCGCATCCGGCGGACTCACGCCGGTTCTTCGAGACCTGGGGCTGGCTGATTTCGAAAGGAGATCCTTTCTACAATCCGAACCTGCGCAGTGACAGCACCTCGTGGGAGAGTGCCTTCATTTCGGACAGGACAGCAAAGCCGAAGCTGCGTAGATATACGAGCCCGGCTTCGATGTTCACGAAGTAGGGCCGGTGGGCGGGATGGATACTCCCGCCATTACAGCGCGGTGGCACTTGGTTTGAATCCCTGCGCCATGCCGGTCTCGAGGTAGTGGCGGAAAGGTTGCGTCTCCTTGTCGCCCTTGGCCATGTAGGTGTCCCGGTACCACTTGGGATCAAACGATGGATTGGGGCGCCGGTTCTTCTTCCATCCCTTCTCGAGGAAATCGACCAGAGGCTCGCGCCCTTTCAACTGCTCTTGGTAGGTATGGGCATACCATGGGGCATCAAAATGGGGATGGGGGGACAGTCCGCATCTCCAGCCAATCAAGAGGTAGTGCAATACGGGTGCCTTGACTGCAATTCCTGGGGGCAGCTGTGACTTGTAGAAGTCCGTATCGAAGAGGCCGGAGGATTCAATCATGGCGTACCGGGCTTGCCGTGAGCTGCCTTGTAACCAGGGAACCGCAGCCAGGCACTGGTAGCGGAGATGATTCCAGAAATCTCTCGCCGCGCCGCGCAGGGTGGTGTCGGCCGGCAGGGCCTTCCGGGGCGGTGTGGGCTCATATTGCGGAGCGGGAGCATGCTCCCTGGTCGTTTCAAATCGTTCCGCCAGTTCGGCAAAACTCTTCTGGAAAAGACTCTGTTGGGCTTCGAGCTGGAGTTTCTTGGACTTGAGGTCCGCGACGGTCCTGTCGTAGTCGCGGACACGGTCGCTTGTCTGCAACAAGGTCAGCCTGGCTCCCAGTGTGGAGAAGAGACGACGGACGGCCCCCAGGCGTTCTCCCGGAGCAAAAAGTGTCTGGAGCACCATCTGCGGGATATCCCCACCCACGGCAAGAACCCCCAAACCGGAACCATGATGGAATTCGAAGGAAGCGTAACGGTCCTTCACTTCCTCCCAGAAACGGAGCACGCCGGATCCATGGGCACGTACATGGGTGCCATGAAGCAGTACCATCCCTCGGGCACTCATCTTGGGCAGCCAGGACTCGAAGTCTGCTTTTACATGCTCGTAGAGGTGGGCCCCGTCAAGGTGCAGCAGATCGATGGAGCCGTCCTCGAACTGGACCAGAGCCTCTGAAAAGCGGCATTGGACAAGCTTGGAAAAACCTGCATAGCGGGGATCATGATGTGCGCGAAGATTTTGCAGCGCGGTGGCGTCTTCGCCCACTCCATGGCACCTCGTATCGAGGCCTGACATCTCCACGGCCTGGCAGAACGCGCAGTAAGCCCCACCAGTGTGCAGTCCCAGTTCCACGACAGTCCGCGGACGAAGATGCTCCACCAGCCAGAAGGCAAAAGGGATGTGCTCCGTCCACACAGAATCGTGACGGAATAGGCGGGGATCTGCCAGGGCCGGAGATACCAGGGTTAGCCAGTCAGAAGAGGTGGGCGGAGCCACGGTCGTCTGCCGTGAACTGTTTGGGATGTCTTCACCCGCTCGCACAGGAAGCGGAGCCGCTGCCGGGGCATGCGAGAAAGTGAGACCATCACCTTTCTTCCGCCAAAATGCCCCGCCCCAATCAATCATGGAGACGGGTTCCTGGATGCCATGCGCAGCGCGGTAGTCGCGGACCGCCTGGCGACACGCGGGGATGGTGCCGTAATCATCAATGATGCAGAACCCACCCGGCGACAACTTGGGATACAGGTGGATCAGCGCGTCCATGGTGGATTCGTACATGTCTCCATCCAGCCGGAGCACGGCGATGTTGCTGATCTCCGCTCCCGGCAATGTCTGGGAGAACCAGCCCTCCAGAAACTGCACCTGCCCATCCAGAAGTCCGTAGTGTGCGAAGTTCTGCTTCACCTGCTGCAGGGGGATGGCGAGTTCAGTACATGCGAAAAGGGTGTCTCCGCTGTCCGCTGGATACACCTTTTCATTGGGTCGGGGCAGCCCTTGGAATGAATCCGCCACCCACACCTTGCGCGAGGTGTCGCCGTAGGCATGGAGTACGCCCCGCATCATGATACAGGCACCGCCGCGCCAGACTCCAGTCTCGATGAAATCGCCCGGCACCTTCTCCACGAGTGCCGTCTCCGTACAGGCACGCAGATGGTGCATGCGGGTGCGGCCAATCATGCTGTGCGCATGTGAGGGCCAGTCCCGGCCTTCCTCCCGCGCCAGGGATTCCATCCCCTGAGCGTAGGGCAGGCCGAGAAGCGTCTTTTCCAGGAGCTCGAGATAGCCGGCCTGCGGATGCCGTTCATCGACCTGCGGCTTTGTGACAGCAGGAACGACCGCCGCCAAGTCCCGTGTGGTCGTGAATTGGTGTTTCACGAGGCCAAGCTCCACACCCTTCCGGTTCGCGAAGACCAGGGCCAACTCATGGTCTCCAGATGGCAGACCATGAGGAAGGAACACCTGCGCCCTGATTCCCACATGTTCGGACCAGCACTGCGAGGAGAACACCTCAAGGACGTCCGGCCGCGGCCAGCCGCAGGAGAGGGGGCCGGAGTATTTCCCATCCACCTCGATATGTCCGCTCCAGATCACATCTTCCGAAGTGGAAGCCCAACCCGTCAGTATCCATTCGGACTCGTCAGCAGTCTCACTTGCGAAGATGTCGATTTGATAATGCAATCTGTGCCGCCTTTCGTTGAGTCGTGCCAGTCGTGCGTGAGCTAGTAGTCCCAGTGCTTCAATTCCCGGCCCACCAGAGCCTCCACGCGCTCCCGCACTCCCGCGAATCTCTCCCGTAGCGCGTCCTTCGTTTCCTCACGGAGAGTGGCGGGCTTCTCCGCCTGATTTTGGGGTTCCGTGCCGACCTGTGTCGAGGGGTCCACTTCCAGGAACCCGAAAATCTCCCTGAGCCAGTACGCCGGGTCGGCCTTCCACTCGCCCAAGGTGAGGACCAGGAAGCGCTCCCGCGGGAAGTGCTCCAAATAATTCTCAAGCTGGAGGTCATACCGGGAGGAACGGTAGTACATGAAGTTCCAGAAATACTGCGGGCAGTCCGCCTGGAACGCGGGATCCACGAAGCGGAACTCCTCTTCCCTCAGCGCTTGTTCGAAGGTGGGCAGGGATTCATACCCGCCGCGTTTCATATCCTGATAGAGCGAGTGCGAGCGCTGCACGGGATTGCGCACGATGAGCAGGAACTTCGCCTCAGGGAAAAGCTGGCGCAACACTGGGGCCGTCTCGGGGGTGCTGAAATAGACGTGCGACGCCTCGCCGTACCGCTTCTTTCCCTCCTGCTGCGGGAAGAGGTTGAAATATTCCACCGGATTTTTCACCACCTGAAAACCCGTCGAGAAGAAACTGGGTTCCTTGATGGGCGAGAGGTGGATCTCAGGGTGCTGCCTCAGGGAGTAGTAGAGGCTGGTGGTGCCGCACTTCCCTGCGCCCAGAATGAAAAAATCAGGCGGAGCCAACCTGGAGGAGCGTTTGGGGAACCAACCATCTTGTGGTGGGTGCTTGCCGGGGGCATGGGCCGCGTCATGGGTGTCTGCCGCGGGCTCCGTCACCGCTGCTGCAAGCGCCGCCTTCACTGACAGGGACTTGGTGATTTCGTGCCGGGCCAGCTCCGAGGAGGTGAGCGTCAGCTTCAACTCCACCACATCCGCACCCGCCAGAGCTTGGGGCAGCTTTACCCGACCTTCAAATCCCACGCGTTCGGAGTGGCATCGGGACTTGAAATGCCGCATCACATCCGGGCGCAGGAAGCCGTAGAGAATAAATCCGAGAGGGAGGTCGTTCCCCCATGCCTGCACGACCAGAATGTGGCCCTGCTCCGCAAAAGCCCAGCCCGCCACATCGATATGCACCCCGTCATGTTCCTGGGTGGCAGTAGCCTTGTCGAAGTGCGCTTGAATCATCTAAAAAGCCGGCTCCAGTGAAAAGAATAGGCAGGAAAGCAGAGGGAGTCATGGAGGTCAAACGTTCCCCTCGGATGACAGGCATCATGCAGGGAACGGCGCGTTTCGTAGGGCTCGGAGGGTCCCCCGGCTGATATCTTCGTGCGATTCCCAGCCTTTCTGATTGAGCACCCCGGTTTCCGGGGTTCTTTCTACCCCGTCCCCCTCCTGTCATGACGATGTTCCACCTCACCCGTCTCCACACTGCGGCCAAGGTCGCGGCGTTTTTCATCATCTCCCTGTGTCTGGAGACCGGCCTGCATGCGCAGGAGCGGGGTGAGTACGTGTTGGTGAGCGGTGGTCCAGCGCTGAGGAAATGGGAGGACATGCGTGCACCCGGCACGCAGCATGACCGCTGGTGGGGGAACTTCATCCGCCCGGCGCGCATGCGCATCCAGGAAATTCAGGCAAAGGACCCGAATGCCGTCATCACCTGGCTGGTGTACCGCAAGGCCTTCGTCTCCCGCAGTGGTGAGGACAACCGCAGCCTGACCGAGCTGGTGGAGAGCGTGCGGGACAAGTACCACGTGCGCCTGCTGTGGTTCGACAACAATACTCAGCTCATCAATTACCTCAACAATGGGCAGAATCGCCACCGCCTGCCGATTTCGAACTTCGAGTTCTTCGGTCACAGCAACAAGTTCTGCTTCATGTTCGATTACAGCAGCGACATCTACGGCGCTTCGGTGGCCTGGCTGCATGAGAAGGACCTGCCCCGCATCCATCGAGGCATCTTCACCAGGGACGCCTTCTGCAAGAGCTGGGGCTGCCACACGGGCGAGAGCATGAGCCGCGCGTGGAAGAAAGCGACCGGCGTGCCGCTGTGGGGTGCGATTGGCAAGACGGACTACTCGAACCCGAATGGCGGCATCTCCATCTCCCCCGGTGGCCGCTGGACGCGCTGAGCCGTGGAAGGTCTGCCTGACGCATGATCCCCACGGACGTTCCTCCCTTCCGGGCTTTCAGTGCCGCGCACTTCGCTGCCCTCGCGGCAATAGCAGTGCTCGTGGCGGTCATGGTCTATGCCGCGCGCCGGCGGATGCAGCCGCTGCAGCGGATCCTGGAGGTGACCCTGGCCGTGCTGCTTATCATCCAGTGGCCCATCAGCTTCTGGGTCGCCTGGGACATGGGATATCTCACGGTCAACAATGCCTTCCCCCTGCACCTCTGTGACTTGGGCGCCATCCTGGGCATCGTGGCACTGCTCACCCACAAGAGAGGACTCTTTGAAATGGTGTATTTCTGGGGGCTGGCGGGTACCTTGCAGGGGCTCATCACCCCGGCACTCACGCAGGACTGGCCGCATCCGCGGTATTTCCTTTTCTTTGTGAACCATGGCGGCGTGGTCGCTGCCGGGCTTTATGGGGTGCTGGGCCTCGGATTCATTCCCCGCCGCAGTGCGAAGTGGCGGGCCTGGTTCTATATTCTCGGCTATGCCCTGGTGGTAGGTCTCTTCAACTGGGTGGTGGGTTCGAACTATGGCTTCCTGCGTCACAAGCCGGAAACTGCGAGCCTCTTTGACGCCCTCGGCCCCTGGCCGTGGTACATCGGCGTGACTTCGCTGCTCGCCCTGGTGTTCTTCATCCTGCTGGATCTTCCCTTCATCCGACTGCGACGCCGCAGGTGATTTATCTTTGCAACACCGGCATCCCCGTGTTTGATGGGCAAAATCTAGCCCACACGATGCCCGACGACGACAAGCGGAAGTTCAAACGCGTTCTCTTAAAACTCAGCGGTGAGGCTCTCCGGGAAGTGGGGAGCCACGATAATATTTCTCCACCCATTGTGGAAAACATCGCGCACCAGATCAAGGCAGCGCACCAAAACGGACTGGAAATCGCCCTCGTGGTGGGCGGAGGGAACTTCTGGCGCGGCGTGACCGCGAGCAGCCGCGGCATGGAGCGCGCCACCGCGGACTACATGGGCATGCTGGCCACAGTGATGAATTCACTGGCCGTCCAATCCATGCTGGAAGCACTGGATGTGCCTACCCGCGTGCAGAGCGCCATCAAGATGGATGGTGTGGCGGAGCCCTTCATCCGCCGCCGGGCCATGCGCCACCTGGAGCTTGGCCGCGTGGTCATCTTCGCCGCCGGCACGGGGAACCCCTTCTTCTCCACGGACACCACGGCCGCCCTGCGCGCCAGTGAGATTGCCGCGGACGTGGTGCTCAAAGCTACCAAGGTGGACGGCATCTACGACAGCGACCCGAAGAAGAATCCGAATGCGGTCCGTTTCGACCGGCTGACCTTCCAGGAGGCGCTTGTCCGCCAGCTCAAGGTTATGGACGCCACGGCCTTCAGCTTGTGCCAGGAGAACAACATGCCCATCGTGGTCTTCTCCATGAACGAGCCCGATACCATCCGCCAGGCGCTCATTGGTGAGCCCATCGGCACCATGGTCACCGCCTGACCGTCACAAAAAGACTGCAAGACACGGCCCGGGAGCGTGCCACATTGTCCACCCCGCCGCAGGTACCCACCTGCCGGCGGTCTCTCCCGCGATTCGCTTTTTTCTCAAACCAACCACACGTCCCTGCCCCGCCATGTCCGCCAATGTCACCATCAAGTCCGCTGAAGAAGCCATGACCAAGGCCGTCGAGCACGCCATCCATGAGTTCGCCGCCGTGCGCACCGGGAAGGCCTCGCCCGCTCTGGTGGAAAACATTGACGTACTGGTGCAGAGCTATGGCAGCCACATGAAGCTGAAGCAGCTCGCCATGATTTCCACCCCGGAAGCCCGTACGATTCGCATCGAACCTTTCGACCCCAGCACTCTCAAGGACATTGAGCGCGCCATCAATGAGTCCAAGCTGGGCCTCAATCCCGCCGTGGAGGGCAAGCTCGTTCGCCTGCACATCCCCGAGCTCTCCACCGAGCGCCGCCAGCAGCTCGTGAAGACCATCAAGCAGATGGGTGAGGAGGCCCGCGTGCGCGTGCGCTCCGCCCGCCGCGATGCTCTCGAAACGCTGAAGAAGCAGGAGAAGGACGGCGAAATCACCGAAGACGACCTGCGCCGCGGTGAAAAGGAAGTGCAGAACATCACCGACAAGAAGATTGGTGAAATCGACCAGCACCTCGCCTCGAAGGAGAAGGAGCTGATGACGGTGTAGTGGTGGTGGAAGGGGTGGCAGCCGGTGCCGGAGGCCTTGGACTGCGGCAGCCTGCTGCCGCTTTTTAGAAGTGCAGCCTGCTGCACACTTTACAGCGACGAAGTCGCCTAGCTCTACTCAGTGTATGACGCTAAGGGCAAGCATCATCATCGCCACAGCAGGCTGTGGACTCTTGAAAGCGGCAGCAGGCTGCACGCAGTCCAGGGCCTTCGGCTCCGGCTGCATCGCTACTGGATGGGGATTGTGCCGCCAGATATCCTGAACTCCGTTGTCCCCATGCTCCCCACCGACTACCTTGACTTCACCCACACGGTGCATCGTGCGCTCTTCGCCGATGGCGAGCCAGTGTGGAGTGCACTGTCGCGCATTGGCAGCTACCTGCAGGCAGAACTGAAGCCCGCGATCCTGGGCGATGTCTCCCCCAAGGCCACGGTCGGTGAGCAGGTCTTCATTGATGAAGGCGCGGTTGTTGAGGCCAACGCCGTGATCAAAGGTCCCGCCTGGATTGGACGTGGCAGCCATGTACGCAGTGGCGCGTACATCCGCGAGAACGTCATCGTGGGCGAGAAATGCGTGTTGGGGAACTCGTGTGAATTCAAAAACTGCGTCCTCTTCGACAATTGTGAGGTGCCGCACTTCAACTACGTGGGCGATGCCATCCTCGGCTACAAGGCCCACCTCGGCGCGGGCGTCATCCTTTCCAATGTGAAGCTGGATCGCCTGGAAGTGGTCGTCGTGCATGAAGGCCAGCGCATCTCCACCGGCCTGCGCAAGTTCAGCGCCATCATCGGTGACCATGCCGAGATAGGCTGCAACAGCGTGGTGAATCCTGGCACCCTGGTAGGCAGGAACACCATCATCTACCCACTCTCCAGCGTGAATGGCGTCATCCCCGCGAACTCCTTCGTGAAGCTGCGCCAGACGCAGGAGATTGTGCAGCGGAGGTAGGACCTTCCTCCAAGGAGCATTCCGAGCGCGAACAAAAGGGCGACCGATGTTGCCGCCGTTCCCGGCAGAGCCTCAGGGTAAGCGACGGGAGCGCCTCACCTTTTCCCTTGCCGCGTGCTTCGCATTCATGGCAGCATCGTCGCCGCCATGCACAAACTCCTCCCTCATTTCCTGTGCGTCTTTGCTCTTGGTGCCGTGTGCTGTCTTCCTCTGACAGGGGCTGCTCAAGAGACCAAGCCAGCAACCTCAACGCCTGTCCAGGCGGACCCTCAAGCATGGACGGTGAAGGTGTACCGCTATCCCTCGGAAGCACTCGTGGACGGCTTCCTTGTGCGTGAGCGCGGGCAGCTCGCCGCGCCACCCATGCCGAAAGCGGACGCGAGTGAGGCGGAGATTCTAACCTTCCTCCGTCGCAGCAGTGATGTGGTCACGCAGCATCTGCGTTTCGAGACAGTCATCCTGCCCAAGGGCTCACTCGCTGCCTTTGACCCGGTGAACCAAACCCTGGTCGTGCGCACCACCAATGCCATGCACGAACGCATCGCCTCCATGTCGGCGAGCTATGTGGCGAAGCTTCCGCTGTACCTGACCTTCGGCATTCGCGTGATGGAGGCCGATGGCGCGGTGCTGCGCGAGGAGGTGAAGAAGTGCGCCACGCTCGCGGATCATGCCGCCACCGTAAAGCGTCTGGAGGAACTCGTGGGTCAGGGCAAGGCCAAGCATCTCAATGCTCTGCGGGTTGATACCCGCAGCGGACAGCGCGCCAAAATCCAGCGTACCCTGAATCGCACCTATCCCACGGAGTACTCCTTGGAAGATAAGGACCAGGTGAGCGTGGTGAAGGAGATGCGCCCTGTGGGACCCATCTTTGAAGTGGACCCCGTGATCGGACCGGATGGAGCCACCATTGATGTGAATCTTGCCTTCGACTATCACCATGCGCCACCCACCTTGCGCTGGGAGCCCGCGGGTCAGCAGGGTGCGCGCAGCATCGAGTCTCAGGTCATCGACTTTCACACCACGAAGGCCACCTTTGCCACCACCATGCTCAGCGGCATGACGCGCATGATTCACGTGTGGAAACCGGAGACGTCCTTCGGCGTGCCCGCCACGGATGTGATGCAGGCCGCCTTTCTGAAGAGCGACATAGTCTCCGTGCTGCCCGCGCTGGACAATCGGGTGGAAACACTTCTGAAAGCACATGGAGAAAAAGTTGAGCCCCTGCCCAAGGGGCCTCCCACGGAGCCCTCGGACCTCCCGCCGGGCATGATTCTGCGCAGCTTCCGTGTGCCTGTGACCTTCCTTTCCGCGGCTGCCTCCGGAGAGTCAGCCGCCCCGGCTGCCCCTGCGGATCCCTTTGCTGCGGCCGGAGCCATGGCGAGTGAGCCACGCATCAGCGTGCGCATCACCGCCCTGGAAATTCTCAAGTCCCAGGGCATCAACTTCCCTGCGGGTTCCTCCGCCAACTTCAATCCCGCCACTGGCGAATTGATTGTGCGGAACACGCCGGAAAATATGGCCGCGCTGGAGAAATACATCGGCGAGATCACCTCGTACTCGCCCCGGGTGCTGGTCAGCACGATCCACATCATCCAGGCGGATGGCGCGACGCTGCGGAAGCTGGAGGCTGATACCGCCACCATCTCCGACCATAGTGCCGCGTGGGCAGGCGTGGAGAAGGACATTGCAGCAGGCAAGGTGAAGTCCTTGCGCACGGCCCGGCTCGAGACTCGCAGCGGTCAGCGTGCGAGCTTCGATGTCATCCATGAGCATCTCTATGTGACCGGGGTGGACGTTTCGTCGAATTCCTCCCAAAGCGGCGGCAAGGAAGGTGAGAAGACCGTAGTGCATGTCCACGGGAATGGCAGTGTCTCCCAAGCTCCTTCCTATGAGATGGAACCCGTGGGCGTGCGCTTCGAGCTGGATCCTGTGATTGGTCCCGATGGTAAAACCATCGACCTCAACTTCGACCTCAAATATGACTACGCCGCGCCGGTGCTGCGTCGTGATACGTTGGAAGTGACCGAGAAGCTCTTGCGTTATCCCACGAGCGGCACGGATTTCCACAAGGCGGAAGTCACCACTGCCCTCACCATGCATGACGGCTCCGCTCGCTTGATGGGCATCTGGAAGCCTGAAGGCACAGAGGAGTTCGACAAGGCAGATATCATGCAGGCTGCCTTTATCCGCGTGAATCTGGTTGCAGTCGTGCCGGACAAAAAGTGACCGAGAAGCTGCCTACGTGCTTCTTTTTGCGGCCATTCCCCAGCGATGGAGCGCCATCGCGTATGACTTCCTCTTGCGCATTGTCCCATCGAGCAAAATAGGGCAACAACGAGACCATGGTGGTTGTTGCCAATGTTAACAAATTTGTTAATATTGGCACATGGATCCACCGACCAACCCTGTGACGTGTGCAGGGACCCTCGCCAGACAGATGATCGATGCTGACATCGTGAATCCTCCTTCCCTGAGCGAGATCGCCATGGCTGCGGGGTTGAGTCCATTCCAGATGAGCCGCCTCTTCTACAGGGTGAATGGCGTCTCCATCCCGGAATACATCCGCCGCCTCCGGGTGGATGCCGCGGAGGAATTGCTCAAGTCGACCCAGCTCAATATCGGCGAGGTCGCTGTGCGTGTGGGGTACAAGAGCATGGCTGCCTTCTCCCGGGCCTTCCTGCGTGAGCGTGGAAAAAATCCCAGCGCCCTGCGTCGTGACGACTCGGACATCATGCACCTCCGCCGCACGGCCAGCGGCAGGCTGGAGGACGTTGTCACCCGGGCTTAGCTGACCTTGCTTGGCCCTTCTCACTACGGCTCGTTCGCATTCAGGTGCTTGACGATTCTGCTTTCGCAGCGTCATTTGCCCCATGCAATGCCAGTCAAGTGAGCATGACGAATTGGCGTTCAACGGTACGCGGGCATTCTATCGACCCCGTGGCGTCATCAGTCCTTTCCTATTGGTGGATCTGCTCGCGTATGTGCTGCAGGACGTGCGGGCAAAAGGGCGCAAGGAACTGCTCCTCAACCTCTCCGGCATCACCGGCTTCGACTCGCCTGACACCACCTTTCGTCGCTGGGCCGTGAAGCGCTGGGCCCGGGCCGCCGCCGGCGACATACGCGTGGCCTTCGTCCTGCGGCCGGAGTACATCTGCCCCGAGCGCACCGGTATCGTCGTCGCAGCCGAGGAAGGCCTGCATGCCCACGTCTGCTCCAACGAGCACGAAGCCCTGGAGTGGCTCAATGTGTGGCACCGGTTGATGTAAAGCCGCGGGCCCGTGGAGCTTTGACACGCCCAGTGGTGTCACCCATCATCAAGGTGATAAGAAGCTCCTCCAGAGAGGTTCCAAGTCATGTCGCACCATCCTTCCGAAACCAGCAGCAACTCAATCGTAGTTCCTGCTGTCGAGAACCCACGCGGGGTGCGTTTGCGAGGCTTGGCGAGACTGATGCTCTCCCTGCTCGGGATGGGGGCCGTCGGACTCCTCATTTGGTTCTTTGCCGGAGAGCAACCGAGTGTGCGCCCCAAATTCATGTCCATGACGCTCGCTGCCATTCCCGGGTGCTATGCATTGATTGGCATCGCGGAAATCGTGAGCGGTTTGTCCTATAACGAGATGAGTCGGCGCTGGGATCGCCTGCCTCGTCCGCAGCGAATTGCGTTGAACATCTTCCTGCTGCTGCTGGCCATCTTCACCATCATTCCCTTCTTCGTAGGCGTGGTGCTTCCCCTGGTGCGACCGTACTCGTCTGGAGGTTAGGCCTCCGGCTTGACGGTGGATGATGGGCCTCTGGCCTGTCGATCACCGCTACACCACACGGCATCGCCGTTTTTAACGTGATGCTGTGTGGAATACATGCGAAAACTCCCCTGAATGCCGGACAAACTCCCCAATACGTTACAGCAAATCGACGCTGAACTCGTCTCCCAGAGCCATGCAGGGGCTCGGCGCACGGGATTGGTGCGGCTGTTCTTCGGCGGTGCAGGCACGCTGGTAGTGGCAGCAGTGTTGTGGTTCCTCGCGAAAAAGGGATACCAGCCCAATCCGATAACCATGATGATGGCTGCCATCCCCGGAGCTTATGCCCTACTGGGCATCATCGAAGCCATCACCGGCATCCCTTATGGTCAACTCGCCCGTCGGTGGGACAATCTCAAAGGCTGGCAGCGTGGTGTCTACGGCACGGGTATTGTGCTGGTGGCCATGATATTCATCTTCCTCATGATGGTCGGTGTCGTAATACCACTGCTGTATCCGTCGTGAACGTTGCAGTAGAGGTATGTGCAATCATCCAAAGGGCAGCATGGCGCTGCCCTTGTTCTTCTGCCTGTTTTGAACACTACGCCAGCCCCGCGCGCGCCAGCAGCGCGTTCGGATCCGGATCGCGTCCCATGAAGTCGCGGAACAACTTCGCGGGGTCTTCGCTGTTGCCCTTGCTCAGGATGTTATCACGGAGGGCGCGGCCGACCTTGGGGTTGAGCACGCCTTCGTGCTGGAAGCGGGTGAAGGCATCGGCATCGAGCACTTCGGCCCACTTGTAGCTGTAGTAGCTGGCGGCGTAGCCCACGGGGCTGCTGAAGAGGTGGCCAAAGCGGCGTGCCATGCTCGGGGGCTCGGTGTTCGTGGGGAAGATATAGTCCTTCAGCAGGGTGCGGCCCAGGCGGTCGAGGTCGGCGTTTTCGTCGGTGGAGTGGTTGATGTGCAGTTCCAGGTCCAGCTTGCCGAAGCTGAGCTGGCGCATCATGGACACGGCGCTCATGTAGTTGCGCGCATTGATGAGTTTCTTGAACAGGTCATCCGGGATGGGCGCGCCGGTCTCGTTGTGCTTCGCAAAGAAGTCCAGGCTTTCGCGCTCCCAGCAGAAGTTCTCCATGAGCTGGCTGGGCAGCTCCACGAAGTCCCAGGCCACATTCACGCCATTCAGCGAGGGCACGGGCACATTGCCAAAAAGTTGGTGGATGAGATGTCCAAACTCATGGAAGATGGTGCACACCTCGTCATGCGTGAGCAGAGCAGGCTTGCCATCCACAGGAGGCGTCATGTTGCCGCAGATGAGGCCCAGGTGCGGGCGGCGGTCGCGCTCACCGTTGGGCGGCCAGCCCCCCTTCAGGTAGTTCATCCACGCGCCGCTGCGCTTTGAGTCACGCGGATGCCAGTCGGCATAAAAGCCACCGATGAGCACGCCGTCGGCATTGCGCATGTCGAAGAATTTCACCTCAGGATGCCACACTTCCACCGCCCCGGACTCCGCAGGTGCAGCGGGAGTTTCGCTGCCGCTGCCATCACCCACTGCCGTGAACGTGGTCTGGCGCTCGGCGATGCGCACATCGAAGAGTTTCTCCGCGATACGGAACATACCACTGAGCACGCCATCCACGGGGAAGTAGGGACGCAGTTCCTCGTGATCAAAATCATAGCGCTCATGCCGGCGCTTCTCGCTCCAGTAGGCGACCTCCCACGGCTCCAGCAGGCGCACGTCAGTGTTCGTCTTGTCCGCGCGATACTCTTGCAGGTCCACGATTTCGCGGTCGAAGGCGGACTTGACCTTGCGATGCAGGTCTTCGGTGAAGGTGAGCGCGGTGCGGCCCGTCTTGGCCATGCGGCGCTCGAGGATGTAATCGGCGAACTGGGGCTTGCCCAGCAGCGTGGCCTTCTCATGGCGCAGGCGCAGGATTTGCCACACGAGCGCGGTGTTGTCGTACTTGTCGCCGCGGCCCACAGTGCCATTGCCTTCCCACACGCGCTTGCGCAGGGAATCGTCCTCCGCGTGTTCCATCACCGGGATGAGTGACGGCGCCTTCAGCGTGAAACGGTACTTCGGAGCCTCGGGTGTACCGAGACCCTTCGCGGCGGCATCGGCCTTCGCAGCGTCGATGGCGCTTTGCGGCAGACCCTTGAGCTGGGCCACGTCGTCGATGACCATGTCCCACGCGTTGGTGGAGTCGAGTACGTTCTCCGAGTACTTCTGCGTGGCCTGGGAGAGTTCGGCCTCGATTTCCTCCAAACGCTTCTTCTTGGCAGGTGGCAGCTCTGCCCCGTGTTGGCGGAACCACGCGAGCAATTCATCCACCGCACGACGCTGGGTACCCGTAAGGTCACGCGCTTCCTGCGTCTTGCTGTAGGTGAGCACGAGGTCCCAGAGATGCTCATCGAGCGGGATCTTCGCAAAGAAGGCGCTCACCTTGGGCAGCATCTTGTTGTGCGCTTCGCGCAGCTCTGGGCCGTTGCACACGGAGTCCAGGTGGGTCACGAGGCCCCACGATTCATTGAGCTCACGAAGGGCGTCTTCATACCCCATGATCACGCTTTCAAAGGAGAGGCGGCCACGGTCCTGATTCACCACCTCCGCCAGCTTCTGCTCCGCGCGCTCCAGCGCGAGGGTGATGTCTGCCTCCACCGCAGCGGGTGCGAGGGTGGACCAGCGGACATGGAAGGACTCGTCGAGGTAGGGATGGGACATGGCAGAAGAGGACAAGAAAGGCTACGAGCGTGAAGGATTTGGGGAAGCGAAGGAAGAAAAATGAAGCGGCGGGTGAATCAATGAGGGAGCGAGTCCACGGTGGGAAGGTTGGAGTGAGCCTTGAGACCCGAACCGCAGGGAGCCGAAGGCCTTGGACTGCGTGCAGCCTGCTGCCGCTTTCCAGAGTCCACAGCCTGCTGTGGCGATGGTGACTCACTCTGGTGAGGTGGCGTGTCCTGAAGGTTTGGCGACTTCGTCGCTAGGATTCGTGCAGCAGGCTGCACTGCGAGAAAGCGGCAGCAGGCTGCCGCAGTCCAAGGCGCTTCGCGCAAAGTGAGGCGAGCCATATCACTCCCTTCGTGGGGGCAACTCTGCCCCCACTTCTGGAAGTGGCGTGCGGCATCTGGAGATGAACGCAGCGCTGTGGCTTTCAAGGCAGCCTCCGGATTTACTCCAGCTCCATGCAGTACACCCGCTTCACACCCGGAATCTTCTCGAGTTCCTGGATGACCGCCTGGGGAGGCGTGGAGTCGAGGGTGAGCAGCGTGAGGGCGGTGCCGCCTTCCACGTTGCGGCTCAGGGACATGTTCGCAATGTTCACCTGGTGCTTGCCCAGAATGGTGCCGTACGCGCCGATCATGCCGGGGCGGTCGTCATTCTCCAGGAGAAGGAGCGTGCCTTCCGGCGTGGCTTCCACACGGCGGCCATTGATTTTCACAATACGCGGGTCGCCACCGAAGAAGGAACCGCTGATGACGGCCTTGTTTTCGCCACTGCCGACTTCCACCTCGATGAGGTCGCTGAATTCCGTGGGCTCAGGCACGCGGCTTTCCGTGAAGCGCAGACCGAGGTTCTCGGCGGTGCCGACAGCGTTGATGAGGTTCACCTGGTCGGCACCGATGGGGCGCTCGAGGTAACCCTTCAGCACGCCGCGCGAGACGAGCGTGGTATCCATCTTGCCCAGATTGCCGCTGTAATTCACGCGCAGGAACTCGGCGCGCTGCGGGGCGATTTGGGAAATGAGGCGGCCCAGGATTTCACCGAAGCGCAGGAAGGGTCCGATTTCCGCGAGGGTCTTTGGGTCCACGTTCGGCATGTTCACCGCGTTCACCACGGTGCCGTGCAGGAGGTTTTCCTTCACCTGCTCGGCGATTTCGATGCCCACGCTCTCCTGCGCTTCTTCGGTCGAAGCACCGAGGTGCGGGGTGAAGACCACGTTCGGGGCCTTCAGCAGCGCGTAATCGGCGGGCGGAGGCTCCACTTCATACACGTCCAGCGCCGCGCCACCCACGTGGCCTTCTTCCAGGAGCTTGGCCAGCGCATTGTCGTCCACGAGGCCGCCACGTGCGCAGTTGATGACACGCACGCCCTTTTTGCAGAGGCGGAGGCGGGTCTCATTGAGCATGTGCTTCGTCTCAGGAGTGAGCGGCATGTGCATGGTGATGAAGTCGGCGTCCTTCACCGCGTCATCGAGATTGTCACGCAGCTCGACCTTCAGCATCTCGGCGCGGTTGGCGCTGAGGTACGGGTCATAAGCCACCACGGTCATGCCGAAGGCCTGAGCGCGCTTGGCGAACTCTGTGCCGATGCGGCCCATGCCGAGCACGGCAAGGGTCTTCTTGTTGAGCTCGGCGCCCTGGAAATTCTTGCGCTCCCACTTGCCGCCGATGACCGAGGCGTGCGCCTGGGGCACCTTGCGCGAGAGGGACATCATGAGGCCAAACGCATGCTCCGCGGTCGATACGGTGTTACCACCAGGGGTGTTCATGACCACGACACCACGCTTCGAGGCGTAGGGGATGTCGATGTTATCCACGCCCACACCGGCGCGACCCACGACCTTCAGGTTCTTGGCGGCGTCCAGCACCTTGGCGGTCACCTTGGCGCCACTGCGCACGATGATGGCGTGGGCCTCGCGAGAGGCCTCCACCATGGCATCCTCCGCCTTGAGGTTCATGTTCACCGTCACGTCAAAGGAGGGCTCCGCTTTCAGGAGGTCAATGCCGATGCTCGAGATGGGGTCGTTGTTTCCAGCGATGAGGATGTTGAACTTGGCCATGGGGACGCGCAGGCTAGCACGGTGCGGCTGGGGCTCAAGCAGGGAAAGCAACGAGGGAGAGGTCGGAGGGTGAGACTGCTCAGAATGTTGCAGAGGGGGTGTTCCAGTAACATGCTGTAATCGAGCCTGTTACGTGATGATTCATGATCGAGCGGTGGCAGTTCCCAAGAAGATGGGCGCGTTCACGTTCAGGGTGTTCAACGCAGAGACACAGAGACGCAGAGGGAACTTCGGAGACTGAGGTTGCCGAGCTGCCGAGTCTGATAGGAGCGACTTTGGCCAAGCAGAGTTGAAGCGCACTCTAAGGAGACCAGAAGCGAGGGGCTCAACCGCCGGCAAGCGCCCGCATTTTCAGTCTCCGAAGTTCCCTCTGCGTCTCTGTGTCTCTGTGTTGGATCCCATGCAGGTGAACACACCCAGTACCACCGGCACGTCGCTTCCCGCTTCGTGTCACTCCACCTTCCGCTCCGTCACCATCACCCCATCCTTCACCGTATCCGGCGGGTGCAGGAGCACCTGGGTACCCAGTTCCAGCCCATTCACCACTTCGGTCATCCGGCCGTCACTCCGGCCAGCCTCAAGGCTCACTTTCTTCGCCTTGCCGCCTTCATAGACAAAGGTCTTCCAGTCCACGCCCTCACGGAAGAGCGCGCCGGAGGGCACGAGCAGTACGTCATCCTTGTGCCACACGGCCACGCGCACTTCCACCCGGTAGCGGTCGCCGAGGGCCTTGGCCTTGTCCGGGGGATTCTTCAGATCGCTCAGGACGTACACGCGCTGCTCCTCCACGCCCAGCGCGGAGACCTTCGTAAACGCCGCAGGCTCCACGAGGCGCACAATCGCATCAAGCGGCTGGTCATCGCCCCACTGCTCCACCTGCACCTTGGCCCCCTTCTTGATGGCCACAGCATCGCGGGAGAGAATCTCCGCCTCGATCTCGATGTCCGCCGGGTCGCCCACTTCCAGAATCGCCAGCCCTGGAGTCACCACCATGGCGCTCTCCTGCATGACTTTCAGCACGCGACCACTCACCGGTGAGTACACCGGCAACTCCGCCGCCTTGTCCGAGGCGTTGGGGGCATCGAGTTGCAGCAGCGCGGCCTTGGCCTGCTCCAGTTCGAACTCAGCCACCTTCAGCGCAAAGTCCGCTGCGCGCACCTCACGTTGCTTCAGTTCATAGTCACGCTCCGCATTGTCGCGGTCCGTTTCGGAGATGCTGCCGGAGGTCTTCAGCTTCTGCGTGCGTTCCCAGTTTGCCACGGCGAATTTTTCTGCCGTCTTGGACATGTCGAGCGACTCCACGGCACGCGCCCGTGTGGCCTCGGCCGTCTTGATGCGCGCTTCCGCCTGCACGCGCGTGCGCGGGTCCAGCAGCGAGGCAAGCACGGGCTCGATGGTGGCGATAACCGTCTTGCCCGCGATGACTTCATCACCCGCCTTCAATGGCACACGACGCATCTGGCCCGCGATGGGCGCGGAGACGACGTAACGATTGCGGATGCGTGTCTTCCCTTCCTCCACCACATGCACGGTGAGGGGCCCACGTGCGACTTTGCCCAGCTCGACTTCAATCGGCTTTGGCATGAGTCCCATGGCGACGAGTGCCACGAGACCGAGGATTCCGGCCCACGTGATGAGCTTGCGGAGGAAGGCTCCTTTCGGCTTGTTGCGTTTCGCATCCCACGGCGGGCTGTCGCCTTGGGGTTCGCTGAGTTGATTCTGGGTCTGGGGGGTATTTTCTGGCATGTACTTGGGGGGGATTTTTGGCTTACCAGATGGCAAAACGGTAGCGGCAGATGGGATGCCTGCCAAGCAGGACTCAATCACGGGCCTTCAGCACGCCCACGAGGTCGAGCTTCTTCAGCATGCGGCTCACCACCATGAAGGACATGGCCGCCGCGCTGGTGACCACGATGATGGCGATGGTGTAGCTCGTGGCATTGATGACCAGCGGCATGCGGACGGTTTCGGTGCTGAACGAACTGATGATGAAAGTCGTGAGCCCCTTGCCGAAAAGCAGGCCCAGCGGCAGGGCCGTGGCCACCAGCAGAGTGAGCTCGCCCAGCAGTACTCCGGCCACCTCACGCTGGGTGAAGCCCACCACGCGCAGCGTGGCGAGGTCGCGCTGCCGCTCGGAAAGGGCGATGCGGGCGCTGTTGTACACCACGCCGAAGGCCACAATCACCGCCAGGGTGAAGTAAAGCTGGCGCAGAATGCCGATGCTCTGTCCTGTGGTTTCGCGGAAGGCCTTGAGCTGGTCCTGCTTCACCAGCACGATGGAAGCACGTGGCGTCTCCTTCGCCTCACGCATGAAGGTCTCCCACTTCGCCTTGTCCACGGTGAGGTAGGCGCCGTTGATGGTATCTCCCTCACGCATGAGACGGCGCAGCGCATCGAGATCCATGTAGGCAGCCACGCCGGCAAAGTCCTCAATGAGACCACGAATCGGCGCTGTGCGCTTGGGGCGCTGGCCTTCCAGCACCTCAATCTGCACTTCATCACCAATCTTCGCGCCGATGACCTCCGCGAGCGCCTTGGACATCACGATGCCATCCTCGGGCAGGTGGATGATCTTGCCATTCGCATCGAGCAGCCGGTTGAGATGGGAGGTCTTCGGCATACCCGTGATCGCGAGCTTGCGGTAGTGGTGGCCATAGCGCAGGCGCGATTGCACACTGCGTATCGGTTCCGCGCGCAGCACTCCGGGCATGTGTTCCAAATCATGGAAGGCCTTGCCACCACCCGGCTCGGTGAGGAAGACGACGACATCCTGCCGCTGCACTTCATTCCACTGGTAGGTCAGCAGGTAGTCGATGCTGTCACTCATGGCGCCCGGCAGCACCATGAGACCGGTGGCAAGAGAGAGACCGCACACGGTGAAGACAGCCTGCCACGGCTTGCGCTCGATGTTTCGCAATGCCATGCGGAAACCAGGGCTGAAGTGTTTCGTGAGTCCCAGGCGCTCGGCGAGCGAGGGCTTGAAGTCCGCGGGCGGCTCCGGACGCATCGCTTCCGCAGGCGGCAGCTTCACCGCCGCACGAACTACCTTCAGCACACCCAGCGAGGCCGCACCCGCGCTGATGAGCAAAGCCGTGGCCAGTGCTCCCGTATCCATGCGAAAGTGCAGCTCCGGGAAGCGGAAGAACATGGTGTACAGATTCACCAGGCCACCGCCCATCTTGCTTCCCGCGACGCCGCCAAGGATGGTGCCCATCACCACAATAACCAGGGCATACTTCATGTAGTGCATGCCCACCTGCGCGGAGGAGTATCCCAGCGCCTTGAGCTGCGCGATCTGCTCACGCTGCAGTCGCACCAGTCGCGCGAGCACCGCATTCACCATGAATGCCGCCACACTCAGGAAGATCACGGGATAGGCCACGGAGAGCGCCTGTAGCACGCGGATTTCATCATCGAGTCGTTTGGCGGAAGGGTGGTCTGCGCGCGTGTACGCGCCGAAGGCTCCGTAGTTCGCCAGCAACTGGTCCATCTGCGCAATCACGGGGCCCGACGCCGCATTCGGGGCGAGGTCGGCGGCGAAGTCATTGAAGGCGCCATCGAGGTTGTAGGCCACCGCCACCGCCTGGTAGTTCATCCAGAAGACGCCATACCGTTTGTTGTCTGGCAGCGTCTCGCCAGCACGCGCTTCGAACACAAACTCCGGAGACAGGCCAATGCCCACGATGACCAACGAGTCGCGGCGTCCATTGATGACCGCCACCACGCTGTCGCCGGGTTTCAGGAAATTGGCATCGGCAAAGGCCTCGCTCACCACCACCTCACGTCGTTCGCCAAGCTGCGGCAGGCGACCCTTGCGCATGAAGATGCGATTGAGCACCTGCACCTTTCCATCATCTGGAAGAGAAACGATGTGGCCCGTGGCAGGCTCGGGAATGCCGGGTAGGTCCAGCGTCACATCCACTACCACCCGTGGTTCCACTGCAGCCACGCCAGGAATCTTGGCGAGCCGGTCCGCCATGGCCAGCGGTGCACGCTTCAGCGTGCCGAAGATGTCCGCCATGCCGTAGCGCTGGTAGTAGGCATTCCGTGTGGAGTCGAGCGTGAGGATCAGTGACCGCGTCATGATCATCATTGCGAGTCCGCACGCCATCACCAGACTGACCGCGACGAGCTGGCCCTTCATACGGCCCAGGTCCCGGAACAGCTTGCGATCGAGTGGGGAGAGCATGGACTAAAAAATATGAAACATGCCGGCGCAGGTGCCACCATTTGCAAGCCCTGGGAGCGCTGGCCTCTGGCCGGCGTATTGGCGCTGCAACTTCACGCGACACAAATACGCCGACGGGACGTCAGCGCTCCCAGGGCTGCGTCCGCCATCTTTCATGACAGGTTGCTCCACTACCACTGCAAACTCCTCACCGGCATGCGGGTCTCATTGTGCCGTTGTTTGATGATCTGTCCGTCGGAAAGATGCAGCACGCGATCCGCCATCTCAGCCATGGCCGCGTTGTGGGTGATCACCACCGTGAGCGTGCCGAGCTCGCGATTGATCTGCTCCACGGCCTCCAGTACCGTGATGCCCGTATGCACGTCCAGCGCGCCGGTGGGTTCGTCGCACAGCAGCACCTCGGGCTTCTTGGCAATGGCACGTGCAATGGCCACACGCTGCTGCTCACCGCCGGAGAGTTGGGAGGGGAAGTGATCCATGCGGGCCTTCAATCCCACCAACTCCAGTGCCTCTTCGGGCTTCATCGGGTCGCGTGCGATGTCCGTGATGAGCGCGACATTCTCCCTCGCGGTGAGACTCGGGATGAGGTTGTAGAACTGGAAAACGAACCCCACGCAGTTGCGACGGAAGAGCGTGAGTGTCTTCTCCTCCGCATTCGTGAGTGGCCAGCCCTTGTAGTTCAAGTGGCCGGAGGTGGGCACGTCCAGTCCGCCAAGGATGTTCAACAGGGTGGACTTCCCACTGCCGGACGCACCCAGCAGCACGACGAGTTCGCCGGAGTAGAAGTCGAGGTCCACGCCATGCAGCGCCACCACATCCAGCTCACCGGTGTGGTAGACCTTGCGTACTTTGCGGGCCTCAAATACAAGAGCGCCCTTGGCCGGGGTGGTGGTCGGCGCGGAGGATAACGTGTCAGATGCAGGCACGGTGACGGGGGCTGTCACGGGAAGCATGTACGAAAATGGTGCTTTGTGCCAATGGGAAATCTTCTTCTCACACGACAGTTCAGGTTGCACTGGCAACATATCGCAATCGCGCCACATTCGTTTCGTGCAGCAAGAAATCGACAGCTTCATCCTTCACCTCGCCACCGAGCGTGGGCTGTCGACGAACTATCAATTGCTTGTCACCCAGGTGCTCACCCGCTTCGCATCATGGATGCAAATGAAGCATAAGAAAGGCGCCGTGGCAGATGTGGTGACGGATGACATCACAGACTACCTTGGAATGCGCAAGGGCGATGGCATCGCGGCCTCCAGCCTGCGCATCGAGCTGGTCGCGATCAAAATCTTCTTCCGCTGGCTTGCCGTGCGAGGCCTGCGTAAAGGCGACCCTGCGGAGCCGGTTCTGCCTCCGCGTGTGGAAGCGCGCCTGCCCGAAACACTCAATGAACAGGATGTGGGCAAATTGCTCGAATCCGTGCAAGGCCACGAGCCTCTCGACCTTCGCGACCGCGCCATGCTGGAACTCACGTATGCCAGCGGGCTCCGCGTGAGCGAGGTCACCGGTACGAAATTGGAAAACCTCAATCTCGATGAAGGCTGGATCCGCGTGACCGGCAAGGGAAACAAGACCCGCCTCATCCCCGTGGGGCAGGAGGCACGGGCATCGGTGCAGCGGTATCTGAATTCTGCACGACCCAAATTGGTGAAGCCGAAGACACAGAGCTGGATTTTCATCAATCGGAATGGCGGCAAGCTGACCACTGCTCGCATCTGGCAAATCTTCCGCGAGCGCGCGGAGCAGGCGGGTATCGACCCCGACCGCGTCCATCCGCACTTGCTGCGCCACAGCTTTGCCACGCACCTGCTGGGGAATGGCGCGGACCTCCGCGTCATTCAGGAGATGCTTGGACACGCCGATATCGCCACCACGCAAATCTATACCCATGTGGACCAGAACCGTCTGAAGGACACGCACCGCCGCTTCCATCCGCGAAGGTAACCGGTTCGGTTGCGTTTCTGTTTCTTGCAGACTCGCGTCATCCGTTCTGGTATCCTCCCGCTCATGCGTCGCTTCCTCTCCTTCCTGCCGTTGTTCGTCGCTGTCTCCACCACCGTCACAGGCTTGCATGCCGGTGAAGTGGTTTCCCCCAAGGCCCACACCCAGGCCGCAGCCGCCACCACCGGCACGGATGAGGCTCTGCTCCGTGAGTTTCTCGCCCCTGAACTGGCGTTCCGGTACGACTATGATTTCCCCATGTCGCTGGAGAATGCGCCCGGCGAGTACTCCATGCATGAGTTCCGCACCAGCGTCCCGCTTCCTCCGGTGATTACGGATACCTTCGTCCTCATGGCGAAGTTGAACTACCGTCTCTTCCTCGCGGACGTGGATACCACCGTGCTCAATGAGGATCTCGACCTGCACACCCTGCGCCTGCCCATCCAGGCCGCATGGCTCTCACCCTCCAGTCCCTGGCTTGCTGCCGCCTATGTGGAGCCCGGCTTCTCCACGGACTTCAATCAAGTCAACAGCGATGCCTTCGACCTCTCTGCCGGTTTCGGCATTGGCTATCGTTTCTCACCCAACTTCATGGCAGCCGTGGGTGGAGGCTACTCACGCAACTACGGCGATGACGAATTCTTCCCCGTGCTCGCCCTCCTCTGGCGTGTGAATGATCGCTTCACCGTCACCTTCTCCCCGGATGGCCTCATTCCCTCCTACAAGGTGAACGACGACCTCTACATCAAGCTGCGCGCCGAACTCATCGGCGGTCGCTGGCTTATCGAAGATGAAGAGGGCCGCGAGCGCATCCTCCGCCTCCAAGGCGCCAGCGCCACCCTTCAAGCCGAACAGCGCCTCTTCAAGGATTGCTGGCTCACCCTCGGCGTCGGTATCAATGCCCTCTCCGAACTCCGCATCGAAGACAGTGATGAACGAGAACTGCTGGATGAAGACCTCGAAGAAGGGGTGGTCATCCGCACGGGACTGAAGTGGGTGTTTTAGTTCCCAGTCTTCCATCGTCTATGACATACAAGGTCGCCCCTGTTCAAGGAGTGGCACTAGCCTTGGTGCCGGTGGATGGAACGACCGGTGCGGAGCCACTCTTCTGAAGCTCTGAGAACGTCTCGAAGCCTCCTCGGTGTGTTTCGCTGCAAAACGGCACTAAGCTAGTGCCACTCCCTGCGAATGGCGCATCGCCACATACCGAAAGAAGGTGTTCGGCATGCCAAGATTTCGCTCGGAAAGTGGCTGCGAACGTCCGTACACTCATCCTCATGCACGCATCCTCCCGTCTTTCCGCCGCGCTCCTCGCTGGCAGCCTCGCGATGGCTTCCACGTCTTTTACTGCGCACGCCCAAGAGCGCCCCGGCATCAACTACGATGAAGCCAAGGCTGGTGGCATCCCGAATCTGGATCCGCTGACGGCATCCGACGGCACGAAGATCACCACCAAGGAACAGTGGCTGGAGAAGCGGAAGCCGGAACTCATGAAGCTCTTCGCGAGCGAGGTGTATGGGAAGACACCGGAGGGCCAGGGGGTTGAAACCAAGGCCCAGTTGGTGGGTCAGGATACCGCGGCATTTGGCGGCAAGGCGATCATGCGCCAGGTGAAGTTGACCTTTTCTTCAAGCAGGAATGGCCGCAAGGCCATAGCAGACCTCCTCATCTACATCCCCAAGGGCCTCACCAAACCCGCACCTGCCTTCGTGCAGCTGAACTTCGGCGGCAATCATTATACGACCAGTGACCCCAGCATTCCCATCTCGGATGCCTGGTTCCGCAATGACAAGGATGGCAACTACGTGAACAACAAGGCCACCGAGAAGAGCCGTAACAGCGGTGAACGACGCTGGCCGTACAAGGAAATCATCGAGCGCGGCTATGCTGTGTGCACAGCTTACTACGGCGACTTTGATCCGGATTTTGATGATGGCTTCCAGAATGGGGTGCAGCCACTCTTCTACAAGGATGGCCAGACCAAGCCTGCTGCGGACGAGTGGGGTAGCATTGGCGCGTGGGCCTGGGGTATGAGCCGCATGGCAGACTACCTGCAGGGCGTGCCGGAAGTGGATGGCAAAAAACTCATCTCAGTGGGCCACTCCCGCCTGGGCAAGACTTCTCTCTGGGCGGGTGCGCAGGATGAGCGCTTCGGCATTGTCGTCAGCAATGACTCCGGCGCTGGCGGCGCAGCACTCAGCAAGCGCATTTTCGGTGAGACCGTGGCCGTGCTGAACAAGAGCTTCCCGCACTGGTTCTGCGACAACTTCAACAAGTACTCTGACAACGAAAAGGACCTGCCCGTGGACCAGCATGAGCTCATCGCCCTCATGACCCCACGTCCTGTGTATATCGCCAGCGCGACCGAGGACAACTGGGCTGACCAAAAGGGAGAGTTCCTCGGCGGCAAACTCGCCGAGCCCGTGTACGCCCTCTTCAGCCTCAAAGGACTCGGCGTGGATGAACCACCGGCACCCGACAAGAGCGTGGGCGACGCCATCGGCTACCACAACCGTACCGGCAAGCATGACATCCTCCTCTACGACTGGGAGCAGTACATGAACTTCGCCGACAAGCACTGGGGCAAGCCGCAGTAAGAATCGGCTTCGAAGGAATCGCCGCAAGAACGCAGAGAACTCAAAAGGATGCGGATGTCAGGAAAGTAGAAGGTCTCTCCAGAGGCCTTTCACGCCCGCCCGTCCGAGTGCTTTCCATTCACGAAGGCACTTCGCGCGCCCATGACGAACTCTTTGTGTTTCTTGCGTCTCTTTGCGGCTAATCAATAGAGTCCACCACCTCACTCGAAGCAAAACATCCCTTCAGGAAATCACACTGAAAAGGCCTCTGGAGAGACCTTCCACGTTCCTCACGTCGCACACCCAGCACCAATCCCCTTTGCGTTCTCTGCGTTCTTTTGCGGCCATTCCAATCAGGCATCAACCTCCCACCACATCGCATTACCCAGCACCCGCCCAAAAAAACAGGAGACAACCTCACGGTCGTCTCCTGTTAGTTCACCTCTTACCCGGGTCCTGCGGACGTTGGGGGCGTCGTCCGCAAGTCGGGTGGGGGATTTGGGGTGATTTTTTTACGTTACGGTGATTTTTCTGGGGGCGGCTCAGGCGGAGGCAGCAGCCATCTTGGACATCTCCTGCTCGATGTTGATGCCAAGGGCATTGGCGGCACCGATGCCGTAGTTCACATCCGCACGGTAAAAGTGGCAGATGGCGCGCATCTGGGTTTCCCGTGGCACCGAGCCCATGAGACGGGCGACGTTGCCAAAGAGACGCTGTCTTGCCTCCGAAGTCATGCGGCGGAAAAGATTGCCCGCTTGCGCGTAGATCCGTTCCCGCGCGAAGTGGGCCATCTTTTCGATGAGCCCGAAGTCCTGCATGAGCACCGGGCCATGCGAGCTGATGGCAAGTTCCGTGGACGGATCTTCGGGCAATCGAGTGTTCATGGCGGAAACGGTGAGGTGCGGTGGTGAACGACTCCATTCTTGGCCCGCGGTTGCTGTGGCGGAAATACTTCTTACCACCGGTAACCATAGGATAAACCTATGGAAGTCAGGGGGCGATGACAACCGCCACAGCGCGAGGGCTCTAGGAGCGTAGGACTCCTTACAGTGTCCGCAGGAATGCCGTCAGATCGGCCTTTTCCTCGGTAGTCAGCTTGAGGGCGAGCACCAGGTTGAAGAACTCCACCGTGTCATCCAGCGTCATGAGGCGATCGTCATGCAGGTAGGGCGGCGAGTCCTTGATGCCGCGCAGCGGGAAGGTCTTGATGGGACCATCCGCGCTGGCCTTGCGTCCGTTGATCATCTTCTCTTTGAAGAAGCGCTCCACCTGCAGGTCATGCATCAGGCCATCGGTGAAGTAGGGACCACTGTGGCACACGGAGCACTGGGCCTTGCCGAAGAAGAGTTCCTGCCCGCGCAGTTCCTGCTTCGTGGCCTTGCTGGGGTCCAGCTTGCCGAGCGGCGTGAGCTTCGGTGCTGGTGGGAAGCCCAGGATGTTCTCAAACTCCGCCATGAAGTGCACCTGGCTGCCACGTTCGAGGATGTTCACGCCCTTGCGAGTGGCCTGCTCAGGATCACCATCGAAGTAGGCCGCGCGTTGTTCGAACTCGGTGAAGTCTTCCACCGTCTTCATCGCCCGCTGTGAGCCGAAGGTATTGGTGATGTTCATCCCGCGCAGTGTCGGCGTGCCGATGCGGTGACGATGCTCGTTGGGGCGGATGTCACCCACGGTATGTGTGGCGGCATTCGTGTGGCCGTTGGAGTGGCAGTCAAAGCACGCCACCCCTTGATGCGCGAGCAGCGCCTTGCGATCATGCGTGGCGTTGAACTGTGCTTGTGGGAATGGAGTCACTAGCAGACGCAATCCCTCGAGTTGCTTGGGATTGAGGACGTTCTTGAACACATCGTAGAAATTCCCCAGCGTGATGAGCTTGCCCTGCGACACATCGCCCAGGTCAGGCCGTGTGTTCAGGTAGATGGGAGCGGGGAATTCCGGCAGCATGTGGTCCGGCAGATCGAAGTCGAGGTCGAAGCGTGTGAGGTCACGACCGGTTTGCTCCTTCACCCCATCGATTTGTTTCTTGGGGAAGATCATCCCGCCCGCTTCGTGATGTGGATGGGGCAGGGGATAGAAGCCGGCAGGCCAGAGATCCTGTGATTTGATTTCCTCCGGCGTCATCGCGGCGAGCTTGTCCCAGGTGGCGCCCTCGGGCAGTTTCACACGTACGCCGCCTTGTACGGCTTTGCCACGGGGCATGGTCACGCCGTCTGCGGGTTTATCAGAGAGGTCATAGCGTTCCTTGAGCAGGTCCTGCTGGCGTTTGGCGAACTGGGGCTTTTCGCCCTGCAGTTTTTTCACCATGGCATCGAAGTCGGCATCCGCGTAGGAGGGCGACGACACAAGAGGCGAGGCGGTGAGCACGGCGAAAAGCGCGGCCCGCCGCACGAATGCGGGTGGAGTATTCATGATCGGGTGAGGTAATGGATCAGCGAGCGTGCTCCTGGGAGAGCGTACGATTCTAGGGCTGGATGGTAATACCGTTGAAATACTTAGTACCGCTGGTAACCATAGTTGCCGCCTATGGAACTTCACCAGCTCCGCTACCTCACCGCAGTTGCTCGCACGGGAAACTTCAGCCGCGCCGCTGAGCAGTGCCATGTCTCACAGCCTTCGCTTAGCCAGCAGATACAAAAACTGGAGGAGGAACTTGGCTGCCGTCTCTTCACGCGCCTCAAGCGTGAAGCTGTGCCCACGGAGGCGGGCAAAGCGTTGCTGCTGCGTGCGACACGGATTCTTGCAGAAGTGGACGCCGCCCAGCGTGACGCAGACAATGCCGCCGTGGGTCAGGTGCGTGGCACGGTGAATGTGGGCGTGCTCCCCACCATCGCCCCGCACCTGTTGCCTGCGGTGATGAAGCGCATGCGCGCGGAGTTGCCCGCCGTGCAGGTCATCGTGCATGAGACCACGACGACCAATCTCCTCGCCCAAGCCGGCGCCTGCGAGCTGGACTTCGCCATCCTGAGCCTGCCCATCACGGATGAACGCTTTGTGATCGAGACGTTGTTCTCAGAGGAGCTGCTTCTCGCCGTGCCGAAGGATCACGAGCTCGCCACTCGTGGTGAGGTGAGACTTGAAGACGTGGAGCAGGAACCCTTCATCTTGCTACAGGAGGGACATTGCCTTGGTGATCAGGCCTTGCGCTTCTGCGATAGACATCGCTGCCACCCCCCTGTCATCTTCCGCACCGCTCAATTGGAAACCATCCAGGCACTCGTCGCGGCGGGAGTGGGCGTGTCACTCATACCAAACATGGCCTGCAAGAGTGGCCGCGCCACAGAGCCAACTTATCTTTCTCTCGCAGGCAAACGCCCCGAGCGCGCCATCGCCGTCATCTGGCGCAAGGAGCAGCACCTCAGTCGTGCGGCTGCGGCATTGCTGGAGGTGCTGAGGAAGACGTGCCATGGAAGTGATGTGGGGAAGACTCCTGCGTCTCCGCGCCCAAGCGTGAAGGCCAAGGCGAAAGCAGACAAAGTGAAGAAGAGGTAGGCATCGTTTCCCCTCATCGCGTGTCACGGCATCAACTTGGACTGCTGGAGCTTGCTCCAGCTTTCCGCAGGCAGCTTGCTGCCGTGAAGTTAGAAGCAGCTTCACTATCGAGCCGTGTGTGGCGCATGAAAGGTTGTTTCACGCAGAGCAAGCTCTGCGACGATCGATAGACCAGGCAGCGTCATTTCATCTTGAGACCCCCAGCTTCGCCCTGTATGCCTCAAGTATCTCCGTCGCGCATTCCTCAGCACTCCGCGTGCTCGTGTCCACCTCCAGATCGTAGCGCTTGTTTTCATGCACAATGGGATGCTGGTACGCCGCCAGACCGATGCGGCGATCTCCACGCGTCACCTCGCGATGCTGCGTAACGTCGAGAGGACAGCGTACTCCCACGACCAGCACTTCATGATCCGACAGTGCAGCAAGGCAATCGTCATACCACGAGTCCTGCTCGAAGACGTGGTCAATCACTCCCGGATACGGCCCTGACAAGAGGACACGAATGGATTGATGAAGACTCGCGATGCTGTGCTTGTGACAGGCCCGGCGCATGTCCGCATTCTCGATGGCATCCCAGCGGAACATCTCCGTGAAATCATCCAGCGCGATACGGATGAACGGCTCAGGCGACAGCTTCTGAATCGCCTTCGCGATGCTGGTCTTTCCGGCGCTCGAAGTGCCGTTGAGGAGGATGGCGGGCATGGGAATTGTTTCGTGGGAGGAGTCGGATGTTCTTCGATGATCATGCAAAATCAATGCCATCTGGAACGGACTCACAAGGTGAAACGCGGTGTTGATCAAGGAGCGGCACTAGCCTTAGTGCCGGTGGTGGGTATCTCTGGGTGCGGAGCCACCTCTTCAAATGAAGTGTCGGGAGTGTCACACCTACCCCGCTTCGTTCACCTGCATGACGGCACTAGGCTAGTGCCGCTCCTTGAACTGTCGGTCACTCCACCCATCGCGGCGACGAGATATCTCTCTCCAAAGAACAAGCACGCCGCCCCACCCTAAGGTAGAGACGGCGCGTAAGCTTGTTTTCTTGAAGTGACCTTGAAGAATCAGTCCACCAGTGCGGCTTCCTTCTTCTTTTTGCGGCCCTTCTTGCCACCGGCGTTGCGGAGTGCCTTGGGAATCGGGTCTTCCTTCTTCTGCAGGGCGCGGCGCAGTTTGCGCAGGGCGATGTTCTGCAGCTGGCGGATACGTTCGCGGGTCACGCCGAACTCCTGGCCCACTTCCTCAAGGGTGCGCGCCTTCTGACCGTTGAGGCCGAAGCGGGCATCGATGATCTTGCGCTCGCGCTCATCCAGAACCGTCAGCAAGCCGTCGAGCTGGCTGTGCATGTTCTTGTGGCTGAGAAGCTCGAAGGGGTTGTGCGCGTTTTCGTCGCCCACGATTTCACCGAACTCAGTGCTGTCGTCGTCGCTGATGGGGGCGTCGAGGGACGCGGGACGCATGGATGCGGTCTTGAGCTGGCTCAGCTTGGACCGGTCGATGCCGATTTCCTCGGAGAGTTCGTCGTCGGTGGGTTCACGGCCGAGTTCTTCGGACATGGCCATGGCCACGCGGCGCATCTTGGAGATCTTGTCCACCATGTGCACGGGCAGGCGGATCGTCTTGGACTGGTTCGCCAGGGCGCGCTTGATGGACTGTTTGATCCACCACGCTGCGTACGTGGAAAGCTTGCCGCCCTTGTTCGGGTCGAAGCGCTCCACCGCCTTCATAAGGCCGATGTTGCCTTCAGAAATCAGGTCGAGGAGGGGAAGACCGTAGTTCGCGTAGTCTTGGGCAATCTTGACTACGAGACGCAGGTTCGCCTTGATCATGTGGGCGCGCGCTTCAGGGTCGCCCTTCTTGATACGATCGGCCAGCTCAACCTCCTGCTGGGGAGTGAGCAAATCGGTCTTTCCGATCTCCCGAAGGTAGATCTTAATGCCGCCGTCTAGTTCCATGTTGGCCATATAATGAGGGAGGGGAAAATTGGGGGGTGGTCAATCTAACTTAAGTCTGGACCTTTTCTTCCACTTTTTTAAGCAAATTGTTGGCCAGACTCTGGACGTTTTAAGACCGGTCACCGGTCATTGGGAGATGACGCACCGCATGGCGCCTTGGATACGCTTCTCGTTCAACCAAAAACACCGTAATCGGTCAATCTTAAACTTCATAATTGTAAAGATTTCGAAATATTTGGTTCAGTAACAAACGCGGTCAGGTTTCGCCAGCCACTGAGTGAACGCTTTCCGAGCTTCTTCTTGTAGCAATTGCCGGGCCGGAAGAGCCCGCTCGGTGTGCTTTTTTGGGATTTCCAGATAGAGGTATTCGTCATCGAACCCGCTCGCGGCGGCATCCTGCCGGGAGGCAGCAAAAACCAGCCGGTCCACCCGCGCCCAGTAGGCCGCCGCCAGGCACATGGGGCAGGGCTCGCAGCTCGCGTACAGGACACAGCCTTCGAGAGTGTACCTGCTCAGTCGCTGACCCGCGTCCCGGATGGCCACGATTTCCGCGTGGGCGGTCGGGTCATAGGTGGAGAGGACCCGGTTCCAGCCCTCACCCACCACCTTCCCATCCAGCACCACCACTGAGCCGAACGGCCCGCCATCCCCCTTCATCATGTGCTCCCGGGAGAGGCGAATGGCCTCGCGCAGGAACTGGATGTCAGGGTCGGCGGACGGGTTCATGCGTGGGTGGGAGAAGCCGCCCCTGTCTGAGACGGGGGCGGGCGCACAGTGGATGTGGAAATGACGCGACTTGTGACAACCGAACGCGATTTTTTGCTGATTTAAAGATTCGATTTATTTCACTGCTGGGGAGGGTCGACTTCGCGAGTGGTCGCGCCGTGGGTGTCGCTCAGGATGAGCAGGGCCAGCTTTTGCACCTGACCCAGCTCAGAGGGTTTCAACATCTGGTGGTCCAGTCCGTTGCTCGGAGAATGGGAACCGGAGCGTGGCAGGGGCACCGGAGGCGGCACGGGGACGTTTTCGGCGCTGCTGTTCAGGCTCGCGTAGTCGAAGCGTCCGCGCAGGTCCGTGTAGCCATCCTTGAAGAAGCGTACGGTGCCGTCATTGAGACGGGCGTACACTTTGACATACGCCTTGGACACGGGCTTGTCCGTGCTGGAATCGCGGGTCTCCAGACGGCCGTAGTTTTCCGTGACGGCGAGCTTCAGGGTGTTGGCATGGTAGGGCTTGGCCTTGCGCTGGCCGGCGCCCACGATTTCCACCAGCACGTTCGCCTTGGCGAACTGTGCGGGCAGCGGCACGTCCACGGTGGTGGCGCCGGCAGGCAGGGCCTGGGTGGCGGTGAGGTTCGGCTTGATGATGCTGAACCGGCTCGCGTCCTGGCTCACAAACGGGCTGCTGCTGAAGCTGAATTCGGGGTCCATGAGGTAGTAGTTCACCACCACTTCACCCAGGTTCTGCCAGTTCAGGGAGATGGTGCGGTTCTCCACCTTGAAATCGAAGCCCGGCTCCGTGGCGGCCAGCTCTCCCTGCTGCTTCTCGCGGTCCGGCTTGTCCTTGTCGCCCGGCTTCGCGTCGCGGCCCTCGATTTCATCAAGCTGGGAGGTGACCTCGGCGAAGAGATTCTTCCAACGGTTGACCGAGTGGTCGGCATACTTCGTGGCCAGCGTGCGTGCCTCGCCGAGGTTCCCCTCGTAGAAGGCGGCGTAGCAGCGGAAGTAATCATGCTGCAGCTTTGTGGGCAGAGCATTGGCATCGATGGTCTTGAACCGGGCGAGCGCCTCCTCCACCCGATCCTGCAGGAAGAGGTAATACACCACGCTCATGGAGTCGATGGCATCGAGCTGCGGCTTCTGTGAGAGCACGCCCAGGAGGGTATCGTATTGATCCAGCACCATGGGGTTGGCGATGCGCCACTCATTTCCCACGCGGTGCGCGCGCTGATTGATCAGAGGGCTGTATTCCAGATGCTCATAGTCGTGCCGCTCGATGGGATCCAGCAGCACCAGCTTCGTGGCAAGATAGGCGCCGCAATGGTCCGTGAAGTCATCGCGGTGCTTCAGCCACTCCCGCAGGGAGGGTGTATCATTATGTAGCAGGGAATAGGTGCCAATGGTGTCATTCCACACATGGCGCTGGGCCATTACCTTCACGAGCTGGCGGTAGAAGTCCGGCTTCTTGCAGCGCCAGGCAATGCGCTCCAGAGGCAGGGTCTCAATGTTGTTCTGCGCGATGAAGGCCAGTGTGTCCGCATCGCTCGCTTCCTGGGAGACATAGTCCCATGAAGCCTTGTCCACCTGGGTGAGCTTTGCCACCACGGGGAATTCAAAGGCCTTCGCCGTGCCGGCCACATTACCACTGACGGCCACGCTCACCGGGAAGTGGGCGAACTTCGTGCCTGCGGCAGGAGTTGCCGGGAAGTAGAAGTAGTACTCGAAGGTTTGCGTGGTGTACGGGGCAAGCTGCACGCGGCGGGAGTTCGTGGCCTTGCTGCCTGCCACCGGCAGTGAGCCCTGGGGAATCTGCAGCAGCACCTCCGCTTTCGCGGGAGAGCTGGTGGGATTCGTCACCACCACGTTCGCACCATACACCGCGCCCGTGAGGAACTCGGCGGTCACATACTTCTCGAACTGCTCATTGCCCACTTGGCGATAGCGGTCACCATGACGGAAGAACACTTGGGACACGAGCAGATCCGGCGTGAATGCGGTGCCGGGAGCGATACCTTCCGGCCCCGGTGCCACGGCAGGCACGGCCTTGCGGCTCTCGGTCGCGGGCTTGATCTCCTTGTGATACACAATGACGGGACCGGCGGCGGTCAGGGTGAACTGGCCGTTCTCCGACTTCGTCAGGTGCTTGGGCGCATCGAAAGGAAGATCCAGCACCGCGAGTGCGAGCATCATCTCGGTAAAGTTCCGGTGGGACTCTGCCACTTCGGTGGAAACGAAGGGACCCTTGGAACCGGAAGCCACCCAGGCGGCATAGTCACGCCAGAAGGCATTCACCGGCACGAGGTCGGCAATCTGCTCTTCGATACGCAGCTTGTAGTAGTTGTTCTCCGCCCATTCCTTCGTGGGTCCGAGCGCACGGTACATGGCGCGGAACTGCAGGCGAATCTTCGCTGCCTCATCGTTGCCGAAGTAGGCGAGCGTGCCTGCAGTGATGGTCGTGCCACCGGTGTAGGTGTTGGTGCCATCCAGGGTCATGTAGCCATTGCCGGCCTTCACGATAGCGCCGGCGCCCAGCACCACACCTCCCATTGCGTGCTCCCTTTTCTTCGCCTCGGAACGCTCGACCTGTAGCTCGGGCAGAGCTTCCATGTCCTTGTCGGTCGCCTCCGCGAGCACGGCCATGTCTCCGGTCGTCAGGGAACGTTGCATTTCCCGTCCGGCGATTGCCCCCAGCCGGCCACGAGTTCCACCCACCGGTGGGCTCTCAGCGACGGCAAAGCTGTCCGCTGGAGCCATGGGTGCAGGGGCAGGCGTGGCAGTGGCAGGAGCCGACATGGCCATGGGCTTGGGCACGTTCTTCGCTGCCTCAGCCTCCACCTTGCGCTTCTCGTCGCTCAATCCCAGCGCTACCAGCCCCCGGCCCTCTGTGTCTTCCAGCACGCGCCCACGCAGCGCCGTTTCAAAAAGGCGATCCTGTTCATCCGGATTTGGCGGAATCATCTCCCATAGCTCCTTGAGATGGCGTGCAGTGTTGAGGCCTTCACCGTCGATGCGCTGGGCCAGTAGGCTGCGCTCCACCGTATTGAGGCGTCCATAGGACCAGGGTTCCAGGTACTTCTTGAGGTCCAGTCCTAGCAGGAAGTCATCCATGAAGGTCTTGTCCTTCTTGCTTGCGAGGTACGGTTTGATGACCGTGTTAAAGAATGCCTGGTCCTTCTTTGCGAGGAAGAAGCTCAGTTCATGGCAGGCGAACTCGCTGTACTTCGCGCGCTTCTCCTCATCCTTCATCTTCGGCCAGTCTAGAATCCACGCAAACTCGCCCAGCTTTTCGTCACTGCTCAATGTGGTGAACAGTGAATACACACCACCGAGCGTGTCATACGTCTCCATCTCACTGGTGAGGATGTCACCAAGGGTGAGTGCCTTTCCATTTTGCAGTACCGTAACCTCACGACGCTGCGTGAAGGGTTTCGCAGGATCGAGATTCCGTACCAGACGTTGGTCGGCGAACTTGGTGCCAGCCTCAGGAAGCGAGAGCTTCTGCCACACGGCGTTCTCGAGATCTTCGGCGTATACCTGAATCTGCTGGCGATCGCCCAGCTCCTTGCGTGCGATGCGCACCACGCCGTCCTTGTCCGGCAGGAGGTTGTAGATCACCGGCGCTGTATTCGCGAGGAAGTCGATGTTGGTGGAATCGGTGCCGCCTGCGGGAGGTGGAGGAGCGGGGGGCGATTCAGCTTTCGCCGCGCTCATGGCTCCAGCCGCGCCACCGCGCGTCTGACCAGCCGCTTCACCACCACGCTGGGCGAGGTCTTCCAGGCTTGTGTCCTGGATGGCCCAGGGATTCAGCAGAAGGCCGGGACGTGTGAGCATGTTCCCCGGGAAGAGCTTCGCATAGCGGCGCTCCAGGATGTAGCGATATTCATCACCAATTTCACGACCAGCCGCATACAGATTGGGAAGCTTGGCGGGGCGGCCCTCGGACGCTCCGAAGCGGGCAAATCTGCCAAGCTCATGGAAGATGCTGCGACCCGACTCGAACCGTGTCGCGCCGATGTGCACACGCGTGAAGGGCGAGTGATTGGCCAGCTTCACGGTGACGAACTCGTTGTCCGTCTGCAGTGACGTGATCTGCAGGGGGGCGGTGCCGCGCAGTTCCAGCAGACGGTTCTTGCCGAGGAGCCAGCCTCCCATCGGCTTGCCATCGGTGACCTTGATGGCGATGTCCCGGTTCTCCGTGCGCAGACGCAGCGAGTAGTCGCCGGGAGTGAGTCCTTCGATGACGAGGAAGCCATCGCGCAGCGTCATTTTTTCGGATTCATTCGAGACGAAGGTGCCGGCACGGGTGGCCAGCAGCGAAGCTCCGCCATCCACGAATCCAACAGGCGCAGGAATGCGCACGACCTCTCCCGACTTCGCGTTCACCACGGAAGACCACGTGCGCTCCGCATCATCCAGTGACCAGGAGCTCTGGCGGCCATTGGGAGACTTCGCGCCCACGGACGAGATGCCCTCCAGTGTGCCGAGTGCTACACGGCCCTTTTCATCCGTGCGCAGCGGGATGGTGATGGGTCGATTGAAACCTTTGCGACGGAAGGTGAAGACAATCTGCTGATCTGCGGTCACCTCGCCGTTCTTTCCAAGGAGCTCGTACTCATAGCCATCGCCGAACTTTGAAAGATGCCCGTCGTTGGTGGCATCCGTGGTGTCCATGCCGTTGAGATCCCACGAGTGACTGGCGGAGTAGGGGCGCTTCTCGCCGCCATTGCTCAGGATTTCTATTTCACCCGCGAGGGTGACGTTCAGCTTCGCAAGACGCTCCGGCACGCTGATGTTGTGCAGCAGCACGCTGCCGGCGCTGAGCTTGAGATCCTTCACCTCTCGCGTGGTGGAGATGCCGTCCTGCGTGGTGGAGGTGATGAGAAGCTTGGGCTTCTTCAGCAGTTCTGGTGCGAGGTGGGTATTTCCCAGCATCAGGGCTACACGAACCGCCAGGGTGGCTTCACGACGGGCCAGCAATTGTTCCCTCTCAATGTGGAACTGTGCGTCGAGGTGGTAGTTCTCCGCCTGATGTGTGAATTGGGTGAAGGTGGCGAAGGTGCCCGCAGCATCACTTACGATCAGACTCTTCCGCTGCGGCTGGTTCGTGAAGGGCACGATGATGCGCTCCAGCTTTTCATCCCGCGTGAGTTTGCGGCCATCCACCCAGGCCACGGCATCCTTTACAGGATTGCCATTTTCATCCAGCACCAGAAGCAGCGTGCCTGTGGGGCCGGGCTGCTCCAGCACCTGCCACTGGCCTACGCGCACGAGAGCACGGCTGCTGCGACCACCGCCGATGAACTCAATCACCCACGCGCCGCGCTTCCCGCGCAGTTCGTCGAAGGTGAAGGTTTGCCGCGAGCGCTTGAAGGGGCCGTTCTCGTACGTGTGCGTCTGTTCCTTGTTCGCCACCAGACCATCGAGATTCAGGTCCGTATTGAGCTGGCGACCCTGCGTCTGGAAGAAGTTCAGTGTATTCAGCTCATAGATCTTCACGATGAGCTGGGGGGTGTTCTTCAGCGTCACATCGAACTTTACTTCATCTCCGGGGCGGAAGAAGACGGTGTTCGTACTGGGGAAGAGGATGTCGACACGATCCTTCAGCGCCTGGAAGGCCTGCGGTGAAAGCAGAGAGGCCCAGCGCTCCGGACTGCCCTGCCCGGCGAGCACCATGGCTTCCGCGAAGACGGGCTTCAGCCATGCGGCGCGCACATATTCCGTGTAGGGTGAGAGGGCGGCTTCCACTTCGTTGCTTGTCGCGGCGTTGCGCACGAAGAGCTCCAGGAAGTATTCCCGCACCAGGGGCTCATCTTCCACGATGGGCGGGCGGCCCAGCAGCGCATCGGCATAGTTTGCATGGAGATTTGCCATGGGCACCTGTGCTTCCGCAGCGCGCTCCAGCATCTCCTCCCGCACATAATGCTGCTGGCGCGGCAGCTTGAGATATTCAATGAAGCGCTCACGATCATACACGCCCTTCTTCCGGTCGTGGTCCAGTCGTTGGTAGATGACCTGTGCCTTCAGGCTGTTGAAAGCTGAAGGCAGTGTCTTCACATAGGCCCACGCACGGTCGAGCCACGCTTCGCGTTCGGCATCGTCATAGGTGAGGTCCACATCCGCGGACGGTGCGAGCTTCCGCAGCATGGCGCGCACGTAGGCATCGTTTGAGGAGAGCTTGGGCACCTGTTGGGCGAGCTGCGTGAGTTGCTCCGGAAGAAGCTGGCGGTGGATGTTGAAAGCTCCGAAACCGCTGGAGTTCTGGGAACGCAGTTCACGGGCGATGAACTCCACCAGATTCGCCACATCCGGCCGCTGGAGCTTGGCCAGCAGCGCGCGCGCCTGGGCAGGGGAAAGCGTGGTGTTGTCGCGAATCAGCGTTTCGAGTTCGACCTGGGACAGGCCCTGCAGTCCGTTGTCATTGATCAGGGCGTCTGCCAGGAAGACTTTCCGTGCAATGAATTGTGCATCCAGCGCGGTGGGCAGATCCGGTTTGCGGTCGCGCACTTCCTGCTGGTGGTCGTGGCGGATGTCGAGCTTCCGCTTGATGTAGGCGATGGTGGCCTGTGGATTCGCGTCGTAGCTGAGCAGCGCCTCGCGGTTCTCAATCATCTCCCGCAGATGCGTGTCATCCGGGAAGCGCTTCTTCCACTGCGCCATGATGTCAGAGAACTTCGCTGCGTTGCGGGAGTTCTGGTAGTGCAGCGCGTGGTAGAAGTAAAAGTCCTCAGTGCCGGGCACGAGCTCGGCGAGGACCTTCTCCCGGTCCGCCGCGAGGGCGAAGCGCTCGATGAATCCAATTTCATTCTCATTCTCGGCAGTGACGGGAATGGCAAAACCAAGGGCGCTGGAAAGGGCTAGCAGGCGGAGGAGACGCGGTTTCATGGCGGGATGAGTTGACCGATGGGCAGGGGGTTCCGTTCGATGCCAGATTGGCATCATCTCCGAGCATCACGGAGGACACCGGTGAACATTTGTAAAGACTTCGTCAAGGAATGGGAAGGCGTGTCTCCCTCTCATTGTCGGTCCATGAGGGTGAGTGACATGAAATGGGATCTTTTTGCCCGAAGCCACTCAGAGGTACCGGAAACCACTCTGTGGAGACGGTTTGCAGAAACGGTGCCTCATTCGCACTTCCTGATGGCGGCATTTTCAGGAGCATGGTACACGGTATTAAAGAGAAATTACTCGTCCCCGGGAAGCGTGACGCATGTCGGCCTGCTGGATGATGGGTACTTTTGAATCCATTGCCTCTCGCCGAAATTCCCAAGCGGATCGATCCTTGCGGAGCTTTTCGCTTCAGAAATCTTGACCTCGCAATCTTATGAAGTCGATGTCGCGCCTTTCATTGTCCGTGGGCTTGACGATGCTGCTCGCGGCATGTGATCGTAACGAAGCCCCGCCACCCACCGCGCCTCCGGAGGTGCTTGTGTTGACCGCCTCCACGCAGGATGTGCCCGTCTTCCGCGAGTGGGTTGGCACGCTCGATGGCTCGGAGAATGCCGAGATTCGCGCGCGCGTCACCGGCTACCTCGTGAAACGAAACTACCAGGAAGGAGCCGTGGTGAAAAAAGGGGAGGTGCTCTTTGAGATTGACCCGAGGCCGTTCGAAGCCGCGCTTGCGGAGGCGCGAAACCAACTCGCCCAAGTGAAGGCGATGCAGGTGGCCGCGGCGGCGGAGGTGGAGCGGGATACCAAGCTCTTCAAGGACAAGGCGGTTTCCGAGCGCGACCTCTTCAACTCACGCCAGGCGAACGAAAGCCAGTTGGCGAAAATCAAGGCGCTGGAAGCCGCCGAGGAGCAGGCGAAGCTGAATGTCCAGTTCTGCAAAATTGAAGCTCCAGTCGATGGCATCGCGGGCATCTCCCAGGCACAGGTGGGCGACCTCGTGGGCACTGGCAGCAATGTGGTGCTGACATCCGTGTCCACGCTCGACCCGATCAAACTGGTCTTCCCGATCAGTGAGACGGAATACCTCATCGCCGCGGATTACCTGCAGAAGGCTCTGGCGAAGCCACTGAATGAAAGGGAGGAATTCATTGAACTGATCCTCGCCGATGGGAAGCCCTTTCCCCACAAGGGCCGGCTGCTCGCGGTGGATCTCAATGTGAAGGGTGCCACCGGAACCATCGTCATCACGGCCTTGGCAGCCAACCCCGGCAACATCTTGCGACCTGGCCTCTTCGCACGAGCGCGCATCAAGACGAAGGTGCTGGAGAAGGCCGTGGTGATCCCCCAGCGCGCAGTGAACGAAGTGCAGGGCACCTACCAGATTGGCGTGGTGGGTGCGAATGGAAAGGCGGAAATTCGGCCTGTGAAGGCTGGTCCTCGAACTGGCAGTAATTGGGTCATCACTGAGGGGCTGAAGGAGGGCGAGACGGTGATTGTCGAGGGGTTTCAGAAAGTGAGGGCAGGCGCGCCGGTGACGGCCAAGCCGTGGACGCCGCCCGCCTCGCATGCGGACGCATCTGCAGCGACACCCACTCCGACATCCCAACCCGCCGCCAAGTAACCCGATGGCCAGATTCTTCGTCAATCGTCCCATCGTCGCGATGGTCATCTCGATCATCCTGACCATTGTCGGGCTGGCATCGTATTTCAGCCTGCCGGTGGCGCAGTTTCCGGACATTGTACCGCCGGAGATCCAGGTAAAGGCCACCTACACGGGCGCGGATGCCATGACCATCGAGCAATCGGTGGCCACGCCCATCGAGCAGCAGATGAGCGGCGTGGATAACATGAACTACATGTACTCCACGAACTCGAATGACGGCAGCATGAAGCTGACGGTGAACTTCGACGTGGCCACGGATGCGAACACCGACCAGATCCTCGCGCAGATGCGGAGCAACCAGGCGAACTCGCAACTTCCCGCGGATGTCACGGCGGCAGGCGTGACGGTGCAGAAGTCCACCTCTTCGCCGCTCATCATGTTCTCCCTCTATTCGCCGAAGGGAACCTATGACGGCACCTTCCTCGCGAACTATGCTTACATCAATCTGAATGACGAGTTCACGCGTGTGCCAGGCATTGCAAGTGTGACGGTCTTCGGCGCGGGTCAGTATGCCATGCGCATCTGGGTGAAGCCGGATACGCTGGCCAAGCTGGGAATCACTATTCCGGAAATCCTCTCCGCCATCAAGGCGCAGAACTCGGTGAACCCAGCGGGCAAGATTGGCGCTGAGCCTGCGCCATTGGGCCAGGAGTATACCTATGCTGTGCGCGCCCAGGGACGATTGCAGAGCCCGGAGGAGTTTGGTGACATCGTGGTCCGTGCCAATCCAGATGGCTCCATGTTGCGCGTGAAGGATGTGGCGCGCATTGAGCTCGGAGCGCAGACCTACAGCGTGAGCAGCCGTCTCAATGGCCAGCCCGCGGCTTCCATCGCGCTCTACCAGTTGCCGGGGTCAAACGCCATCGCGGCTGCCGAGGGGGCGAAGAAACGGATGCAGGAGTTGTCCGAGAAGTTCCCCAACGATTTGGAATACACCGTCTCGCTCGATACCACGCTCGCGGTGACGGAGGGCATGGTGGAAATCCAGCACACGCTGTTCGAGGCCCTGGTGCTGGTCATCATCGTGGTATTCATCTTCCTGCAGGGATGGCGCGCCACGCTCATTCCCCTGTTGGCGGTGCCCGTATCCTTGATTGCCACGTTCGCCTTCTTCCCGCTCTTCGGGTTCACGGTGAATACCCTCTCGCTCTTCGGCCTCGTGCTGGCCATCGGCCTGGTCGTGGATGATGCCATCGTGGTGGTCGAGGCCGTGGAGCATCATATCGAGCAGGGACTCTCTCCCAAGGAGGCCACTCTCAAGGCGATGGAGGAGGTGACGGGGCCGGTCATTGCGATTGCCCTCATTCTTGCAGCGGTGTTCATACCCACGGCCTTCATTCCCGGCATCACAGGGCGATTGTACCAGCAGTTCGCGGTGACCATTGCGGTATCCGTGATCATCTCCGCGTTCAACGCACTGACTCTCTCTCCCGCACTCTCTGCACTGCTCCTCAAGCCAAAGAAGAAGAGCACGGGTCCGCTGCAGAAGTTCTTCGACCTCTTCAACCGCGGATTTGGCGCAGCCACCAACGGCTATGTCGCAGTGTGTCGCTATCTGCTGCGAAGGGTGATCATCGCGATCGTGCTCCTCGCGGTGATTGCGGGCGCTGCGGGTTTGTTTGGGAAGAGGGTTCCGGGAAGCTTCCTTCCGGAGGAAGACCAGGGCTACTTCTTCGCTCAGGTGGTGCTGCCGGATGCTGCTTCCCTCCAGCGCACGGATGAAGCCATGAAGGTCGCGGAGAAAATCCTCATGGACACTCCGGGGGTGAAGTACGTGACCGCAATCAATGGCTACAACTTCCTCAGCGGGGTGAATGTCACCTACAGCGGCGTGTTCTTCGTCACGCTCAAGGAGTGGTCCGAGCGCAAGGAGCCTTCGGAGAAGTACGGCGCCATCATGAAGCATGTGAATGGCAGTCTCTCCCGGATTCCCGCAGCGCGTGCCTTCGCCTTCTCACCGCCGGCCATCCCAGGCATCGGCACCAGCGGTGGCGTGACCTTCATTTTGCAGGATCGCTCGGGCAAAGATATTGCCTTTCTGGATGAGCAGGTGCGCAAGTTTGTGGGTGCGGCGCGAGAGCGAAAGGAGCTCACTTCGGTGAGTACGACCTTCTCCCCCGGCGTGCCCCAGGTGTTCATGAACGTGGACAAGGAAAAAGTGCTGAAGCAGGGCATTGAGCTCTCCACGGTGTATCAGACCCTGCAGACCTTCATGGGAGGTTACTTCGTGAATTACTTCAACCGCTTCGGCCGCCAGTGGCAGGTCTTTGTGCAAGCGGAGGGTGACTACCGGGCCAATGCGGAGCAGGTGAAGCAATTCTTCGTGAAGAACAAGGATGGGGCCATGGTGCCACTTGGCGCCGTTACCAATGCAGAGTTCATCAGCGGACCGGAGTTCACCATGCGATACAATCTCTATCGCAGCGCGCAGATCAATGCCACGGCCGCTCCCGGCTACAGTTCCGGCCAGGCCATGCAGGCCATGGAGGAGGTGTTTGCCACGACGATGCCGAATGAGATGGGCTACTCCTACCTGGGCATGAGCTTCCAGGAAAAGAAGGCCAGCGAGGGTGTCTCGCCCGTGGCCATCTTTGCGTTGTCCTTCCTCTTTGTGTTCCTGATCCTCGCGGCGCAGTATGAGAGCTGGAGTCTTCCCTTCAGCGTGCTGCTCAGTACGCCTGTCGCGGTTTTTGGTGCTTTTGCAGCACTCATGGTGGGGCGGTATGAGAACAACATCTATGCCCAAATCGGCCTCGTGATGCTCATTGGCCTCGCCGCGAAGAATGCCATTCTCATCGTGGAGTTCGCCAAGATGAAGCACGAGCAGGGGCTCTCCCTCACCGAGGCCGCTCTGGAGGGAGCCAGGCTCCGTCTGCGCCCCATCCTCATGACCAGCTTCGCCTTCATTCTGGGATGCGTGCCCTTGGCCATGGCCAGTGGTGCCGGTGGGTTGTCACGTCAGGTCATGGGCTTTGTGGTGATCGGCGGCATGCTCGCCGCGAGTTTCCTGGCCATCTTCCTGATCCCGGTGACCTTCCATCTGGTAGGGAGATTCAGCGGGAAGAAGGACGGACCCGCGAGCGAAGCTCCCGTGGAGACTCAAGCTCCAGCCAGTCACCCATGAAGTGACGCAAGCCGGGCGGTCGAGACGTTGTGCCGTTGCATTTTGTGAGCCGTGCGTGCATGCACTGTTCGTACCTAGGTGTACGGCACCTTCCCCAACCGTTTTCGGCATGACCATCGACGACATTCTCTCCAACGAATCCGTGAGACAGGCAGAATTCCCTGTCTCGCGGGACACCATCTTCATGGCACACGGTGGTGTGTGCATCCTGCCCCAGCGCTCCGTGAAGGCGATGCAGGATTACCTGGAGATCTGCGCGACCCGTGGGCAGGAGAACTTGGAAATCTGGAGGCACCTGAACGAAACGCGTGTCGTGGCCGCCAAACTTATCGGTGCGCAGGCCAGCGAGATAGCCCTGCTGGGGCCGACTTCGCTTGGTCTCAGTCTGGTGGCCAACGGACTTCCATGGCAGGCGGGCGATGAGATCGTGTGTTACCACGATGACTACCCCGCCAATGTCTATCCCTGGATGGATCTGCAGCGCCGTGGAGTGGTGTTGAAGTTTCTTGAACCGGACGTGCCCGGGCACATCACCCCAGAAGTTGTGGAGCGCGCGCTGACACCGAAGACTCGCATGGTGGCACTGGCCTCTTGCCACTTCTTCACGGGCTATCGGATCGATGTGGATGCCATTGGCAAACTGGTGCGTGGTCGCGGCATCTACTTCTGCCTGGACGCCATCCAGACCGTGGGCGCCTTTCCCACCAGCGTGGAGCATGTGGACTTCCTCAGCGCGGATGCGCACAAGTGGATGCTCGGTCCCATGGCGGCGGGTATCTTCTATGTGCGTGAGTCATTGCATGAGGTCCTGCGACCAACGCTCATTGGCGCGTGGAATGTGAAGTCGCCGAACTTCATCGCACAGGATCAGGTGGAGTTTGAGAAAGGTGGACGGCGTTACGAGCCCGGCGTGCCGAATGCGATTGGCATCTACGGCATGCGCGCAGCGCTGGACCTGCTGGTGGAGGTGGGCATTGAGAATGTTGCTGCTCGCTTGCTGAAGCTGAAGGCCCATCTTGTGCCGCGGTTGGAGGCCTTAGGCTTCCAGGTGTTGCCGCCTACCAATGGAGAAAATGCCAGCAGCATCACTACCGCCACACGGGATGGAGGGGCACCGCTGGAGCAGGTCTTCGATCACTTGGCAAAGCATCAAGTGACCATCTCCCTGCGCCACAACCGTGCCGGTCGGGCCCACCTGCGCTTCAGTCCGCACTTCTACAATACCGAGGCGGAGGTCGATCGGGTGTGCGCGCTGATTGGTGAGGTGAAATAGCAGGTGCGAATATTAGAGCACTTTCATAAACCTGTGGTCATCTGGAAGCTGAGTCGCGGAGCGACGCTCGAACCGGGAAATCTTGGGTGAGGTCATGGGCTCGGGTGTCGATCCGCGACTGGAACATCCACGGGTTACAGAAGCTTCCACGCTGGGCTGTGTTTCTAATTGCATCTCATCAAAGCCCGAAATCGGCTATGCCATTTTTTATAATGCCCTGGTTTGAGCTGTAGCCTCACGCGCGTGCAGTACTGTGTGCTGTTCGTCCCGGAGGGACGTTGGCTGGTAGCCGGTGGTGGAGGCCTGTAATCAGGTCGGGAACCACCGGATCTCGGAATCAACGATGTTCCGTCCCGGAGGCGACGGCGGAAGATGTGCCACTGTCTCTCCCACGTGCCAACACCCTATTACGTCCTTCCAGGACGAACCACCTTGAGCGGTTTCATCTGTGGCACAGTTCAACTCAAATGATTTAGTGTTGATTTCACACGAAGCATGGTGTTAGATTTACACCATGTCATTCACCTATCAATATGCGCGCCCCGCTCTCACGGTGGACTGCGTGATCTTCGGCTTCGATGCCGGGGAGCATGAGTTGCGCGTGCTGCTCATCCAGCGCGCCCTGCCTCCTTTCGAGGGGAAGTGGGCGCTGCCGGGTGGTTTCGTGAAGGTGGGTGAGAACACGGATGTGGCTGCCCGCCGTGAACTGGAGGAGGAGACCGGATTGAAACAGGTGTACCTGGAGCAGTTCAAGACCTTCAGTGAACCGAAGCGCGACCCGCGTGAACACGTGGTGAGCGTGGCCTACTTCGCCCTGGTACCCTTCCTGAGTCACCCTCCGAAGGCGGATACGGATGCGAAGGACGCTGCCTGGTTCTCCGTGGAGGATGTGCCTTCCCTGGCCTTCGACCACAAGGTGATTCTGGATACGGCCCTGCAACGCCTCCGACTCAAAATGCAGCACGAGCCCGTGGGCTTTGAACTGCTGCCACCGCAATTCACCCTGACCCAACTGCAACAGGTCTATGAGGCCGTGCTCGGCCAGACTCTCGATAAGCGCAATTTCCGGAAGAAGATCCTGAGCATGGACCTGCTCATCGATACCGGAGAGGTGCAGCAGGATGTCGCGCATCGCGCCGCGGCCCTGTGGAAGTTCGATGCGCGACGCTATGAAAAACTCAAGAAGGGCGGATTTCACTTCGCCCTGTAGAAACAAACTTCCGTGAGCGGGAACGTCATCAATTTTTACAGCACGAAGGGCGAATACGGTCCCTTCTCCAATTTTTCCGCGCACCGTCTTTTCCTGAAGGGAAAGACGTGGCGTACCTCGGAGCACTATTTCCAGGCCCAGAAGTTTGCGGGAACGGAACACGAGGAGGAACTGCGCATGGCGGAGTCTCCCATGGTGGTGGCCCGCATGGGGCGCTCACGGAAACGTCCACTCCGGAAGGACTGGGAATCCGTGAAGGACGACATCATGCGCGAAGCGGTGATGGCCAAGTTCACCCAGGACAAGGAACTCAAAGCCCTGCTGCTTAACACGGGTGATGCCACGCTGGTGGAACACACCGCGAATGATTTCTACTGGGCCGACGGTGGCGATGGTTCCGGAAAGAATATGCTCGGCATCATCCTCATGGAGGTGCGGGAGAAGTTACAGTTGGAGGCATCGTCTGTCGCAGACGAGTGAATGAAAAGGCGCGCGCTGTCATGCGCGCGTCCAACAACTAGACAATCGATTTTATGATTACCAAACGGTCAGCGAGGGCTTCGCTGGCAGAAGAGACTCTCCGCCTTGTTGAGCAAGGTGAATACACCAGCAGCAACGGGAAGGTCGTGGATCTTGCTGAATCCGTCAGCAGGTCCGTGCGCGGCACCGTGAGCATTTCTCCTGAGGAAGTGCTGGAAGTCGCGCGAGCAGGTGAAGCGAAGAGCGTCATTGAGGTGACTTCCGAATCCACGCTGCAAGCGCTCATCCGCTTGCAGAGCGAGGGCGCACCAGGTCTGGCCTGTCTGAACTTCGCCAGCGCGAAGAATGCCGGTGGTGGATTCCTGGGTGGCTCACAAGCACAGGAGGAATCGCTCGCTCGATCTTCCGCACTGTATCCCTGCCTCACTTCCGTGCCGCGCTACTATGAAACCAACCGGGCCTGCCGCTCGGGACTCTACACGGACTGGATGATCTGGTCCCCGGAGGTTCCTTTCTTCCGCGATGATGACGGTGCTCTTCTGGACGTGCCGGTGTTGGCCTCGGTGATCACTGCGCCAGCGCCCAACGCGGGAGCCGTGGCCAAGAACCAGCCGCACGAACTGCCAATGGTAGAGCCCACGCTTCGCCGGCGTGCGGAACGCGTGCTGCAACTCGCAGCTTCGCGTGGCGTGCAGACATTCGTGCTTGGGGCGTGGGGCTGTGGTGTGTTCCACAATGACCCGCGCATGGTGGCTGGCGTATTTGCGGATCTCATCCGTGAGGGTGCAGCCTTTGCAAATGTCTTCCCCCGCTTCGTGTTCGCCATCTATGACACCACCTCATCCGGCGAGGTGCGTCGTGCATTCGATATCGTCATTCCACAGACATCCTCATGAGCCATCCCACCATCACGCTCTACCGTCCCGTCGGACCGGAGGAGTTGAAGCTGATTGCTGACAGTGGCTGGCGGCGCTTTCCGCCCCGGCTGCCGGATCAGCCCATCTTCTATCCTGTGTGCAACGAAGGTTACGCGCGCCAGATTGCGCGTGATTGGAATGTGCCCGCCAGTGGAGAAGGTCACGTGCTGTGCTTTGCGGTCGATGAGGTCTATGGTTCGCGCTTCCCGAAGCAGATTGTCGGTGGCTCGGAGCATGAAGAACTCTGGGTGCCCGCGGAGGAGCTTGAAGAGTTCAACGGTCACATCGTCGGCGTCATCGAACTGATTGCGTCCTATGGTCGTGAGGGATGATAAAACGCGCGACCGCATCACCGGACTCATGCTCGGTGCTGCGGTGGGTGATGCTCTGGGACTGCCCGCTGAGGGCATGTCTGCGAAGCGCATCGCCCGCCGCTGGCCCGGCCCTTTGAAGCATCGCTTCTTCTTTGGCCGTGGCATGATGAGTGATGACACGGAGCATCTCTTCTTCACTGCCCAGTCTCTGATCGAGGCAGGTAATGATGTGGCAACTTTCCGACGTGCGCTCGCGAGGCGGTTGCGCTGGTGGCTTGTTGCCCTGCCTGCCGGTGTGGGGCTTGCCACCGCGCGCTCCATCATAAAACTTTGGCTCGGTTGGAATCCGGCGAAGAGTGGTGTGTGGTCAGCGGGCAATGGTCCGGCCATGCGCTCTGCGCTTCTCGGGGCACGATTCGCCAATGATGAGGCCAACCTGCGTGCCTATGTGGAGGCATCCACCATCATGACGCATCGCGACCCAAAGGCACTCGCCGGAGCGTTGGCAGTGGCATTCGGAGCTGCAGCCTTGGTGCGTGGCGAGGCGAACGATGACACATTGCTCCATAGTTGGCAGACGCTTTCACCTGATGACGAGTGGCAGCGTGCGATGATGCTGATGCGATCAGAGCTGGCGCGTGCATCACCCGTGGCCTCGTTCTCCGAATCTCTCGGCGGGAAGCGTGAGGTCAGTGGCTACATCTACCGCACGGTGCCCGTGGCACTCTACGCCTGGCTGCGGCATCGCGGCGATTTCCGAATGACGCTCCAGGAAGTGATTGGCTGCGGTGGGGATACGGACACGGTGGCTGCCATTGCGGGAGCACTTGCTGGAATGGAGTGCGGTGAGCAGGGCATTCCGGAGGAATGGCTCTCTGGCATCTGCGAATGGCCACGGAGCATCCGTGTTCTAGGCGAAGTGGCCTCACGTGTTGCAGACCAGGATTCCCAGTCTTCGGTGGGATATGCCGTGTGGGGTGTCATTCCGAGAAATCTTTTGTTTCTCAGTGTCGTGTTGCTACATGGATTCCGGAGACTAATGCCGGGATGAAGGGCAGCCGTGCTCCCGCGTTAGAATGAAGCCTATGCACTTGCCAGCATGAGAATGGTAAAACAAATCGCGATGTTATGCGGGCTCTGCCTGATGACCGGTACTTTCACGAGCTGCGTTTCGAAATACTGGCCCAAAGTTGAGGTGAACTCGACAGGGCTCTTGGTACCCGTGTCGCCCCGCTGGCGCTACAAGGACTGCGATTTCACCAAAGCGACGATTTTGCCGGATTTCAACGCACTCTACGTCAGTCACAGGACGGATTTCGACCTCGATCACTATTTCTTTCTCAGGTTCTGGCCGGGTGGACAAGTGTCGATGCGAGCGCTCGGCATTCCCGGCAGGCTTCCTACGGCTTCAGAAGGTGATGAGTTCTCATTGAATACAGCAGTCGGTTACTATTGTATCGACGGAAATGAGATAAAACTCGAGGTACTCGGGATAGACGGTCTTTACCATCTCGACAAGGGCACCATCTCACCAAATGCGATTGCTATCGAGGGTCTTTATAAATTGGAAATGTACAAGAGGGTCGACTACGCTGGAGCCTTAAAGAACGCACCCACGTGGTGAAGTGGTGCGCACGCGCCTTGCGATGTTGCACCACGCCATCGGTGGTGCATCGCATCCCGACCACACGAGCAGCCTTCAGCTCATTTGGCGGAATTGCCTGAAAAACATAGGCGCCGGGCGGGAGAGCTTCGGCATGGGAAGGGTGGGGCCATGCAGATAGAAGTCTCCCGCCCGGCTTGCGCGCGCCCTGCATAACCGGGGCGTCGGCGCGATGAACGCGGGCGAGTCGCGGCGTCAGCGCCACGAAAATCGTGGTGGACTGGACTCGCGAGGGGCGTTCAAACTGCTCACCAGGCTGGCACCCGAGGTAAGGGTGCCGCTCTGCACCAGACGCACCGAGAGTGGTACGCGGGTGAAGTCGCCTTTCGGGAGCTTGAGAGTCGGGTTGTTGGTGGAGGTGATGACGGGGGAGTTCATGGCAGTGCTCCTGTTTTTTGGGGCGGTGGGTTTTTCAGCGGAGAGTCGCTTGGGTGCCCCAACCATGTGCAAGGCGCATGCCAGAAGTTGATTGGTACTCGATTGGAGAAATTCAGAATATCTTAAATGACGGTATTAATGCGCTCATCACGTGCGACATGCGTGATCGATAGTTCGTTTTGCGCCGTCCTGAATGTGCCTGTAGCCTCGTAAACCTTTTGCGTAGTGCGTGTGCATCCTGCAAACCCGGAGGGCGTGGGATGGGCGGTTTGCACTGTAGCCACCAGAATCTCAGCCCGCCTGTTTCACCACCATCTCTGTGAAGGGCCACACATACGCCTGGAGAAATACAAAGACCCCTACGAGTGCCGCGAGAATGATGCTGTGCCAGAAAACGCGGCGGAGGATGGCGCTCTCCTGCCCAAACACACTCGCCGCCGTGCTCGCCACCACGATACTCTGCGCATCCACCATCTTCCCCATGACACCGCCTACGCTGTTCGCACTGGCCATGAGCACCGGGCTCACGCCGACCTGTTGCGCAGTCACCGTTTGCAGCGATCCAAAGAGCACATTCGATGCTGTGTCCGAACCCGTGAGGGCCACGCCAAGCCAGCCCAGCAAGGTGCCGAAGAAGGGATAGAGCCAGCCCGTCTTCGCGAGTGCGAGCCCCAGCGTGGCGTCCGCACCGGAGTATTTGGTCACGAAGCCGAGTGCCAGCATCGCCGCGATGGTGATCAACGAGAGTCGGATCTTCACCAGCGTGCGAAGCCAGACCTGGAGCATGCGTCCGGGTGAAAAGCCCATGACTGCACCTGCGATCACGGCCGCGAGAAGAATGCCAGTCCCGGTGGTCGAGAGCAGATTGAGCGTGTAGACAGCCTTCTCCGGTGTGGCTGGTACATCTGCGGGAATGACCGGTGGCGTGCGCACCACTGCCTGGTGCAGACCTGCCACGGAGAAGTTTTGAATGAAGAGGCCATCAAGGGCTGTCTTCGTTCCCTTCTGGCTCCACACAAAGACGATGCTCACCAGTATGATCCAGGGAAGCCAGGCGCGCTTCAAGGGGCGTTCATGGGTCGCTGTTGATGCCGCGGGGTTGCGGGGCTCGCCGACTGTAGTTCCAGCAGTGGCGAGTGTGGGTTGTGCGATGGTCTTTGGCTTCCATACCTTCAGCAGCAGCACCATCGCCAGAGTGGCAAACAATGCAGAGCCGATGTCCACCAGCATGGGGCCATGATAGTTCGAAATGATGAACTGCATGATCGCGAAGCTCACACCTGCGGTGAGTGTTGCGGGCCAGACCTCCCTCATGCCGCGCCATCCAGAGTACGCCATGATGATCCACGTGGGGATGATGGCGGAGAAGAAGGGAAGCTGCCGACCGGCCATCTGAGAGAGTGTCAGCTCGCCGAGACCCGTGACCTGATTCAGCGTGATGATGGGAATGCCCAGCGAACCGAAGGCGACCGGGGCGGTGTTGGCGATGAGTGAAAGACAGCATGCTTCGAGCGGCTTGAACCCAAGCTGGATGAGCAGCGCGGCTGTGACGGCGACCGGTGCGCCGAATCCTGCAATGCCCTCGAAGAAGGAGCCAAAGCAAAACGCTACGAGCAGGAGTTGGATGCGAGGGTCAGGAGCGAGCCGGGTGAAGCTGTGGCGGAGCGCATCGAACCAACCCTTCTCCACCGTCATGTTGTAGAGGAAGAGCAGATTCAGAATCATCCAGCCCACGGGCAGCAGTCCAAACGCCACGCCGTATCCTGCCGCTGCGAAGGCCGCCTTTGCAGGCATGTGATAGCCAAGGATGGCGACTCCCAGTGCGATCACCAGCGCCAGGGATGCGGCCAGATGCACACGCAGCTTCCCGGATGCTATGAGCCCCATGAGCACGCCGACCGGAATGGCTGCCAGCAGAGTGGAGAGAGCGGCGTTGTTGAGCGGGTCGTAGTTCTGTAGCCAAGGCATGGGGAGAGCGGGAGGGAGTGTCGTGTGAGGGAAATGCTAAACCCCGGCAGGCGGCGGCATTTTTCAGATCCCTCTCAAAAATTGTGCGTTCAAGGCTGTGTCTTCACATGCTTGTCCATCCACTGCACCGTGCGCTCCCACATCTCGGGCAGGTACACGTGTCCCACACCGGGATAGATGATGTTCTCAAAATGAGCAGGACTGTCGTGAAGTTGGTAGATCGGCTTTACCTTTTGCTCGATTGCCTTGATCCCACTGATGGGTGAGCCGCTATCCTGGTCACCCGTCATGAAGAGCATGGGGCGCGGCGCAGCGAGGGCGATGACGGCTTCGCTGTCGAAGTGCTGAAGCATCCCCGGCACGAAGTAATAGATGCCGTGCGCCTTCAGATTCTGCGCGCTGGCGAGGTCACGGTAGCGGGTCATGCAGGCTACATTCACTGCGGCACGCGGGCGGTCGTCGAGTGCCATGATCCACCAGCTCCGCGTGCTGCCCATGCTGATGCCAGTGACGCCGATACGCGAAGCATCCACTTCCGGACGCGAGCAGAGATAGTCCAAGGCCATGAGGTCGTCGCGAACGATGACACCCCACAGGGTGCGTCCGGCCCAGAGCTGGAATTTGGCCGCGGTCATTTCGCCTGCCGAACCTTTCTCGGTGGTGCCACCGGGACCTTCACCATTGCGTTCGCCGAAGCAGCACGCATCGATGCCCAGTACTGCATAGCCGAGCTTCGCCAGCGTAGGCCCGGCGGGCACCGGTGTTGCGTTTGTCTGCAACAACTCTTCCTTGCCGATGTCATACTGCCCGCCGTGCCAGTGACAGTAGAGGATAGCGGGTGACTTCTTCCCCGAGGCTGCAGCATTGGTTGGCAGGAAAAGATAGCCCGGCACGGTCATGCCGAGTCCGTTCTCGAAGCGAAACTTCTCCAGCACGTAGCCATCTTTTTCCTCGCGGGAGAGCGTGGTGATCTGAGGGATCGCAGGCCGGGGCGGGAAGGTGCCCAGCAGCGATTGCAGGGTGGTGCGTATCTCCGCACGCTGCTTTACCCATGCCTCTTTGGTCGCAGGCGTGGTGAATTCTGGAGTCTTCACCGCGCGCAGCCAGCGCTCGGCGTTGGTGATGGGGACGGGGGACTGGGCGGGTAGCATGGCGGTGGTGCATGTCATGGCCAAGGTCAGGGCGATGGCGCGGCAGGGAATCTGGCCTCTGGGCATGACATGGCATGCAAGCAAAGTTGCGGGCAGATGGACAGGGGAAAGTGGGGAATTGACCTTCCTGAAAGGTGGTTGAACGTTGCGCAGGAAAGATAGAACCAACCGCGCTGGCCAGTTCTTTGGCATGCCTTGTCGCTTTCGTCTTGCCAGTGTTCTAGCTCTGATTGCCTCCGGCGCATCCGCCCACGCTCAGGTTGAACGTGTATGGCTCACGCACCAGTCGAATGACCCCTCCCGCATCGTGGTGAATTGGGAGACCGCAAAACCTTTGCCCTCGGTGGTGAACTATGGCCTTGCTGCGAAGTACGATCGCGTAGCCACGACGGAAGGACTGGCGACGCGTCACCACGTGGAGATCGCCATCCCGGAGAAGGACGTGGTGTGGCACTACTCGGTGGGCAGTGGCGAGCACGCCACGAAGGATGCGACATTCAAAGGGTATCCGGTCGAGGAGTTGCGCGTGGCGATTGTAGGAGACTGGGGATATGCGCCGGGCAGGGATCTCAGCGCCTTGAAGAAGGATGATGTGCACCTGCTTATCACGGCAGGAGACAACGTGCCCAGCCTGCATGAGAAGGGGAGGGAGGGCGTGAAAGCTTTCGCGGACCTCATCGACCGCGAGCCGGAGCTTTTCCGCGGCACGCCTTTCATGCCCATTCTGGGGAATCATGACAAGGAAGTGAAGTCTCGCGGACCCAAACCGCCCCCCGAGGCAGTCTATGATGTGTCCGCTACCGCGTATCGCGAGTTCTTTGCCCTGCCTGGTGATGAGTGGAAGTGGCACTTCGACATTCCTGAATTCGACGTGCGTTTCATCGCCACGGACATCCAGCACATCTCAGATATTGGGAATACCTGGCAGACCTGCCATGCCATCGATGCGCAGTCGGAGCAATTTGTCTGGTTCCGTGATCTGATGGGCAAGACCGCGCAGGGCTTTGTGTTCAGCCTCATCAATGAAAAGCAGTCCTCACTGGCTGGTGCCACGAAAGGCATCTGGCATGAGCAGTTTCGCAAAAGCAGTGCCCTCATCACCGGTTTCGGTTACTTCGCCGAGCGCGCCGAGTTGGACGGTGGCCTGCCCTATTTCAATACCTGCCTGAAAGGCGATGGCTCTCCCTACAAAGATGCCAAGGCGCAGTTCTTCAAAAGCGAGGACAACTACCTGCTGCTCACCTTCAAAAAAGGCGCGCCCAGCATGACTGTGCAGTTCAAAAATCTGCTTGGTGAAGTGCTGGACACGCGGGTGATCGAAAAACGGAAGCCGTGAGTGGTCCGCACAATCCTTTGTGCGGTCAGCACCGCAGCCGACTGTGGCTGACTACTTCGCCGCCAGCGCTTCTTCAATTGCCTTCATCAAGCCAGCATCGGTAGGCTCCGTGTCCGGCTCGAAGCGCTGCAGTGGCTTGCCGTCCTTTCCGATGAGGAACTTGCCGAAGTTCCAGCCTACATCGCCCGGGAAAGCGCCATCCTTGCCGGTGAGCGCGGCATAGAGCGGGTGCTGCTCAGGGCCTTTCACATGGATCTTGTCGAACATGGGGAAGGTCACCTTGTAGTTCGTGCTGCAGAAAGATTTGATCTCCTCGTTGGACCCGGGCTCCTGTGCGCCGAAGTCATTGCAGGGAAATCCGAGCACCACCAATCCCTTGTCTTTATACTGCTCGTAGAGCCCTTGCAGTCCCTGATACTGCGGCGTGAGGCCGCACTGCGAGGCCACATTCACCATGAGCAGGACTTTCCCCTGATATGCCTTCAGCGAGGTGTCCTTGCCGTCGATGTCTTTGAGCGGGATGTCGAGGATGGACTTGGAATCAGCAGCAAGCATGGTGGTGATTGCGAAGAGGGAAAGGAGGGCGAGAAGACATTTCATGGAAAGGACAGGAGTGCAGTGGAGAACACGTGGTGTGCGTTGCATTCTTGCCGGACAGCGTGCAAATCAAGCGAATGCTCGGCCGTGACTTCTTCCAACGTGATGTGCTCACCGTGGCGCGTGAGCTGGTGGGGGTGGAACTCGTGTGGCACGGGTGCAGCGGCATCATCGTGGAGACGGAGGCCTACGGCGCAGAGTATGACGAGGCCTGCCACACGGCCACACGGCCGAGTGCGCGACAGTTCGTACTGAACGAGCCTCCCGGCGCCGCCTACGTCTATTTCAACTATGGCATGTACTGGCTCTTCAACCTTCTGGTCAAAGGCGGCCGGCGGGATGGGCTTATCCTCATCCGGGCCTTGGAGCCTGTGAGCGGCATTAAGGAGATGCAACGGCGTCGTGGCCGGGAGAAGGTCACGGAGCTGTGCAGCGGACCAGGCAAACTCGCGGTGGCCATGGGAATCACGGGCTCCGACCATCGAACACCGATGGCGGGACGGGGCCGGCCAACGGGCGTGGGCTTGCGCATTCCCAAGACCGGGCTTGCGCATGAGGTGGCAGAGGATATCCGCGTGGGCATCAGCAAGGCGGTGAATCATCCCTGGCGCTACCTTGCAAGGGGCAATCCGAATGTGAGTGTGCCGCATGGGAAGGTGAAGGTGCCGGGCTTGGAGAGTAAGTGAGTGCTTATCGAGTCGCCGGGGCTCGCTCGCATTCTTGTTTTTTCCATCTTTTGCTGAGTTGAACCCGGCCCCGGCCCCGAGTATGGAAGGTGGGTGCAGGATGCATCTCTCAGCGAACGACTCGCGCGCACGGTGTCAGCGGACTTTTTCCGGCCGCTGACCCGTCCCTCAGCGCCGGTGTCGGTGGATTGTGCCCAGCGCTTAATCGAGGAGGCTGGATTGGCGGGCAGATTGCCCTTCAGCGAAGCACGGCAGATCATCCGTGAAGTGCTGGCGAGCCACCCACAGGTGGCACTGGCGGATGACGAGGGTGCTCTGCTCCGGGATGTGGGCCAGCGGGCTGGGATGTTCATGAACCGCCTCCTCGCTGCCGGCTGGCTGGAGGAGCAGACCTTGGGACTGCAGGACCGCCGCATCATCGTGACGCCGGGCCTTCGCCTGCTCATGGGCATGCTGAGGGCACTTGCGGAGGATGAAATCGCTGAGCTGCGCACCTTCGCGGATACCTTGCGTGGGGTTTGCGAGACGCTTGAACGGCCGCAGGTGCTGGATGCGGATGTACACACCGGCGACTCGCTGCGGGCGACGATCAACGATCTCAGCCAGCGCCTCGATCTCGCCGTGAATCAGCTCTACTCGGTGGAGAAGCTGATTGCGGGATTCGAAGCGCAGCAGCGTCAGTCAGACTCTCCCGCGCAGACGCTGAAGCTCTTCTACCTCGACTTCGCCCAAGGACAGCACATGGTCTGCTATGATGTGCTGAGCAAGGGAGGCCTGCTCTCGCGCTTGCGTTCTGCAAGAGCTCTCGTGGCCGCGCAGCAGGACGATCCCCTCGTGCGCGAGCGGCTGGCAGAAGGCATCCGTGAGCACTTCGGATACGATGCCCCGGAGTCCGTGTTGCGTGCACGGCAGGTGCTGGCAACGCTGGAGCGCAGTCTTGGCGGCCTGGGAGACATCGCGCGCGCGATCGATGAACGCATGGCGGCGTTCAATCGCCTGTCCCAGCAGCGCTACCGCTATCAAACTGAAGTACGCGGCAGAAGACCGGAATTGGTGAAGGCCTATTGTGAGGCCATCAACGCCACGCACCGTGGCGAGCATTTCCGCGATCTGTCCAACATGCCTGCGGACTTCAAGCCGCTGTGTCCCGAGGTGAAGCTCTTCTTTGGCACCGGCGCGTTGTGGAAGGGAAGGAATCGGCGTCCCCCGGTGGATCTCAAGTTCAACGCAGGTCGCGCCACGCCCGAGGACGAGGCCTCCGCGTTGGAAGCCATGCGGCAGCGGCAGCGTCTCGCCCTCACACCCATGCGCGCCGCGCGTTTGGTGGCGAGGATGTTGCCGGGCAAGAAGGCCTCCGCAGGCACTGATGCGTTCAGCGTCAGCAGCACGGATGAGCTTCTGGATCTGCTGGCCACCGTCGCCTACGATCATGCGCAGGATGAGCAGGGGCGCATGGTGCGCTGGAAGATCGCGAGTGAGCGGCTGAAGTCTGGCCTGGAGCCCGAGAAGGTGATACGCGATGAGCAACTTGAGTGGAAGGTGGACCGCTTTAACCTGACAAGAACTTCATGACCATTGAGAGAACGGATCCCCTGTGGCCCAGCTTCTGGCACGAGGTGCCGGTGGAGGATCGTGCGCCGATGCGCGACATCCTGGCGGACCTGCTGAGCCATGGCGTGCTGCTAGGAGATACCGGCAGTGGACGCGAGCTCCTCCTGGTGGCACGGGAGCATCAGCATCGGCTTGCGGATTACCTGGCACCTCTGGGCCTGGAGCTCGTGCTGGATGAAGAGGTCCCGTTGCTCCAGGCACGTCCGCGCACGGAGTCGTGTCAGCTTCTCGGCTCTTTCAATAAGTATGAAACCCTCATGCTGCTGACCCTCTGGCGTGTGTGGGATGAGGCGCAGACGAGTGGACTCAGTTCTGCCGTTACGCTCACCCTGGATGAATTATACGAGAAGCTGCGCGTGTACTTTGAGGACATCGAAAGGCCCGAGCGCACGCAGCTTGAGGATGCGCTGGGCAAACTGAAGCGCCATCGCCTGATTCGCACCCGCCGGCCAGATGACTCGGAGGCTCCCGGTGAGACTATCATTGAGGTCCTGCCATCGCTCGCGCGTGTGATACCCTTTGATTCCATCGAGCAGTGGAGTGAGCGCGCTCAACTGGTCTCGCCCACTGCGGCCGTAGGAGAGGAAGTTTCGACCGGAGGTGCGTCCGCAGTATGAATTCGCCCCGCCGCATCACCCTGAGCCGCATCGTCGCGGTGAACTGGTACGGTTACCGCCAGTTCATTGATGTGAATGGTCTCTCGCTCATCACCGGAGCCAATGGTTCTGGGAAGAGCGCGCTGCTGGACCTCATCCAGTTTGTCATGCTGGGGGAGCAACTCAGCCGGTTCAACAAAGCCGCGGCGGGAGCTGGCAGCGGTCGTACGTTGCGTGGGTATTGCCTGTGCGATACGAACACCATCAGTCGCGATGGCAACGAACGCTTCCTCAGGTCGAGTGGCGTGACGTTTGCCGCGCTGGAATTTTCCGCTCCTCCCAATGCTGCTGGGGACATTCCACGGCAGACCTGGGGCGCACGCATCGAGTACGATAGTCCCACGGCAAAAGGCAGCATCCGCTGGTTCCGCGCGCCGCGCCGCATGGAGAAGTCTGACTTCCTCCGCATGGATTTGCACGGCGAAGAGGAGTTTCTCTCGGATGAGGAATTTCGCGTGCACCTGAAGCGTGATCTTGAGGGAGATTGCTGGGAGCACCAGCGCACTTATCTGGAGGAGATGCGCCAGCGCACGGGCCTGCATTTCGACCGGGAGCAGATGAACAAGACGTTGCCGAAGGCGATGGCATTCCAGCCGGAGAGCAACTTCGAGGCGTTCATCCGCGACTACTTGCTGGAAGTTTCCCTGCCGGACGTACGCGCGGTGAAAGCCAGTGTGGAGGCGCACAACCGTGCCAAGGCCCACTTGGAGAAGATGCATGACCAGCACCAGCGTCTGGGGCGCATCTGCCAGCTTCATGAAGCTGCGGCGTCACATCGCCGGGAGTCAGCCCTGTGGTATCACCTCGCGGATGCGCTGCAGCATGAGGAAGCTCTGGAGAAGCTGGAGGGGGCCCGTCAGATGTTGCGCAAGATCACGGAAGACAGCGCGCAGCAAGTGCGCGACCGTGAGGATGCCATCACCGAGCGCAATGAATTGGAGGACCAACTCACGGAAGTGCGTCTCGTGGTGGGGAATGATTCCCAGCTCGCCCGGCTCAGTGAGAATCGCGAACGCCTGCGCAAGCTGAAGGAGGAGCTGGCGGAGCTGCGTGAAGCTCGCAAGACCGCGTCCCAGTTCCTGCAGACGCACGGTATGCACTGGAAGAACTGGCTGCGTCTCGCGGAGTCCCTGCATGTGGATGTCCCACGCGAGGTGCATGAATTGCTGGGTGTGATCCGCGGCAATGATGAATCGAAGGGGTTGGATGCCGTGGCGCGCCTGGGAAGACAGGGGGACGAGCTCCTGGAGATTGCCCGGGAGCGTCTCCGCGAGTTGCGCAGTGAGATTGAGAAGCTCGAGTCACGGGAGCGTGAATTGCAGCGCGATCTGGAACATTATCGAGAGGGGCGGTCCGCGCCTTCACCACTGCTGGATGCTTTGAGAGCGCGTGGGCAGAAGGTCTCGGCCCTGGGCCGTGTCGTCGAGGTGAAGGCGGAGGCGGAGGCCTGGTGGCCGCTGCTGGAGAGCCTGCTCGCTCAGGATCGACAGGCCATTTTGCCGGAGGACTTCGCCGCAGCTTGGGAGGAAGCGCAACGCACACCAAGCCCGGCTGAGCCGCTCATTCACTTGGAAGAAGCCCGCGCCAAAATGAAAAAGAACTCCGTGCAGGCAGGCAGCGTGCGGGAGTTCCTGGAGACGAAGCATGCCGGCGCCTCGGTGTATCTGGATGGCTTGCTGGGGGACCTCATGCCGGTGGATCACACCCACGGGCTTACGGAGCATCCACGTGCCCTGAGTCGCGATGGTTGGCTGAAGGACCCGCCTCGACGTGTGAGGCTCGTCCCTGCGAAAGAGCTGACTTTGGGTGAGGAGGGGCTGCGCCGCATGCGTGAGGTGCGGGAGACGGAACTGCGCACCGTGCGTGAGCAGCTCTCCGTGGTCCGCCGCCAGCATGCCGACTGGCAGGGCTGGGCAAACCAGGCGGAAACTCATGGTCTGATACACCCCACACCACCGGACGTGGGGTCTGCCCTGCGCCGTCTGCCGGAGGTGGAGAAGGAGTGCCACACGTTGGATGAGACCATCCGCCTGCTGGCCACACCCGAGCGCGAAGCCACCGTGGAGAAGCTGCGCAAGCTCGAGTCCGCTTTCAAGGGCGCCTCCGAGCGTGCCATCCGTCTGGAAGAGCGCCTTGGTCATCTGGATCTCCAGCAGCGTGAGCTGCGGGATCGCATTGCCACTCTGGAGGAAGAGGAGAGCTCCCTTCTGCTCAACAGGCATACCAGCCGTGCGAAGCTCACAGGAGTGCTGGAAACAGAAATCACCACGCGCCTCACCACGGCCAAGTCTGAGAAGGGTTCCTGGTCGAAGAAGAGGGAGGCTGCCATTGTTGTCGCCAATCACGAGGCGAATCGTGGAGCGGAGGCCACACGGCAGCGCGATGCCGAGCGTCAGCAGTTTGCCGTGGCTCATCCGGATATCGCGGAAGCGTTCGATACGCAGGACGAAGACAACGAGCGCTACGCCTCCCGCCTGCGTCAGCTTGCCGAGCAGGAACTGGATCGCTACAAGGCTGAGGCCGCGCAGGCACAGAAGGAGTGGGAGGAACGCCTGCAGCATCAGGTGCTGGACGTGCTGAAGGAGAAGCTGGATGAAGCTGATCGCACCAAGCGTGAGCTGAACAAAGCGATGGCCCATGACATCGGTGGCATGCGCTACCAGATCACCAGCCAGAAGGATCGCACGCACACGGCCATCTGGGAACTGGTGGATGGCGGTATTCCGACCGGGGAGCAGCTCGCCCTCTTCAATCACTCCAAGCGCGAAGAGCTGGAGAAGGCCAAGCTGGAGCTCATGGCGGCCATCGAAGCGGCGGACAATCCCGAGGACAAGCGTGGCCAGCGCGCCTTGGACTATCGCTACTACCATCACTGGGACATCGAAGCCCGGCCCACCGGCAAGGGAGATGGCGCGGCCATCTCGCTGAACAAGAGTGCGAAGAAACAGAGCGGTGGTGAAAACCAGGCCCCCTTCTTCGTGGCCACTCTGGCGGCGTTCCATCGTGTGTATGACGTGAGCACACCCAATGGTCCGCCCACCCTCGGCCTCGTCGTCATGGATGAGGCCTTCAGCAAGCTCTCCGGCGATCGCATTGATGACTGCCTGGAGCTCGCACAGAACTTCGGCCTGCAACTCGTCATGGCTTTCCCGGAAGATCGCCTGCCCACGATGATCGAGCACGCGGATACCGTGGTGCAATGCCGTGTGGAGCGTTCCTATGACGATGCCACTGGATCGGTGAGTGACATCCAGAACTGGGTGGTGCGTGTGGATCGGGATCGTCTACGGGAGGCCTTTGCATGAAGCCTCCGGCCTGGCTGCGCGAGTTGCACCGCCAGTGGCAATCCGCTCGCGGTGCGCGGGCGCAGCAGGCCAGCCGATCGTTCCTGCGAGCTTGGGAGAATTTGCTGGATGACGCAGGCGTGACCTCTGCGGATGAGCGTCTCGTGGCAGAACGTGAAGCCATCGCGCTGGAGAAGGAAGGGAGGCTCAAGCTGGTGCGCCATCGTTATCGGAAGTATCGCATTGAGAAGATTGCGTTGCCGCTGGAGTCGGAAGTATGGCTTACCAGCTTGTTTGGGGGGAAGGTGGGAAGCGAACGGCTCGAACGGAGTTTTGCAATTCTCCGTCAGAACTGCGCACGCCTGCATCTCCGGTATCCCCAAGAATGGGTCGCATTGTGTAATCACATTCAAATGTCATGGGAGACGGGGGAAACATGTCGACCGTTTTCGTGGCGGCATCCTGAGTTGGTTGAAAGAGCTTTCGATTCGTTGTTCGCGCTCACCTCAAAGGATTGGCGGCCTGGCATTCGCGAGCGAATCGCCAGCGAATTGCTCGGATGGGGATCAAAGGGCATCGAGGAACGGCGAGCTGAATTGGACGCCGCTTTGGTTCTTATGTTCGGCGAGCCATTCAGTCTGGAATCACTTGGCCTGGTTGGTACTCTCAGTCGTGTGATCGTGCAGGGGCCGCTTGTGATTCACTTCGCGGACGGTTCCTCCCATGACACATCCAGCCTGCAAGGTCCTGCCACCATTACCCATGCAGATCTCCTGCGGGCTACCCATGCCACCACGGCGGCCGCTCGCCTGCTGAGCATTGAGAACGAGAAGAGCACGTTCGCCGATGCTTGCACCGCCAATCGCGAAGGCGATACCCTGCTGCTCGCCACGTCCTATCCCACCGCCGCCACGCTCCGCCTGCTGGAGCTGCTGTCGGAGGAGCTTCCCCATTTTCACTTCGGCGATACAGATGTGTCAGGTTATGCCATCCTTAATGCACTTCGGCAGCGAAGTCCTCGTCCGGTACACCCCTTTCTAATGGTTTGGGAAGATGATGTAGCTTCCAAGGCGCTGAGTGAGTACGATCAACGTCTGCTGCCTGCTCTCTTGGAGAGCGATTTGCTGGAGGACTGCCGCGAGCAACTTGAGCGCATCAAATATGCCGGGCGCAAAGGTCGGTTCGAGCAGGAACGGTACGGAATACCTGAGCTGCCGACATGGCCTTTTTGGAGGGCATCCGCACCCTTCAGAAAATTCCCCCTTTGCAGTCACAATCCAGAAGATGTATTTTGATCCTCAATGAATGTGGACGAACTTGCGCCAGAGGCCCTGAAGCTGCCCATCCGTGAGCGAGCCATCCTGGCGGCCTTTCTTTGGGAAAGCCTGGATGATCCGTATGCCAAGGTGGAGGATCTTGACGATGAAGAAGCTCTGGCTCTAGCCGAGAAACGGGATGAGGAAATTGAGTCTGGTGCAGTTAAGCCTTTGACTCATGCGGAGCTGATGAGTCGTCTTCGGAAATGAGGATCGAGTATCATCCTTCTGTAGCAGAAGAGCTTGAGGAGATTCATCACTTCTACGAATCGCGTTCGCCAGGGTTGGGAGATGAGTTCGTAAATGAATTCGAACGGCAGGTGATGCGCATTGCCTCTATGCCAGAGCGTTGGATGGTTGTGCGGAGAGACATCCGACGCTCAATGATGAAGAGGTTTCCTTACGTTATCTTCTTTCGGTGGATTCCCGAAGATGTTGTTCGAGTCACGGTGGTGAAGCACGAACATCGGCACCCGTCCTACGGGATGCAGCGGCGATGATGACTGAGGCTATCACGCCGCCTTCCTCTGACCTGGCTTGCTGAGCATCCCTACCAAGAATCTCTCCAGCACCAGCTGCGGATCAATACTGGTGGTCACCAGCTTGAGGTTCGCATCCAGACATGCTTGCAGCGCGGCGCGTAGTTCGGCGGCGGTGTATTTGGAGCTCTCTCCGAGTGCGAGGAACACAGGATACACATTCAGCCCGCTGCCATCCTTCTTCTTCGGCAAGTGCGAGGTTTCAGAAGCGGGAAGCTTGTCCAGTGCCGCAGCGAAGGCGGGATAGGCTGTGCGCGGCAGACGAGGATGACGTGCCACCAAGTCAGCCGCGAGCAGCATGCTCTTCACGCGAGGGACGATGGCCGCGAGCAGGATGCCGATGGGACTCTGCCCCTGATACACCAGCGTGCGGACGAGTTCGAGAGCGCGGCGCAGATCACGTTTGCCCATCGCATTGCCGAGCTCGAAGATCACGCCGGCGCGATTGAGCGGCACCAAAAGCCTCACATCTTCCACCGTCACGCGGGTGCGTTCTCCCAGGAAGAGACTGAGCTTTTCCACCTCGCTGTCGAGCTGGCGGGTGTCTTCGCCCGCGAGATGGACGAGCATCTCAATGGCATCATTGTCGAACGTGATGCCAAGGTCACGAGCGCGGCGCTCCACGAGAGGGATGACCTCATCTTCCCAACCGGTCTTGCTCGTGTCCGGCTTGTCGAAGGTGCGCAGGTCCGCGAGCTTCTGGATACGCTTGTACGCGCTGCGTCGCTTGTCCACGGCCGAGGCGCTGAGGAGGAACTTCACCTCGGGAGGAAGCTGCTGCTCCACGTAGTCCAGAATGGTCTCCATGCCCTCGGTGGCAGCATTGGTCTTGCCCACCTGGCTGTCGGCGAGGAAGTTCGCATTCTTCAGCCACACCAGCTTGCCGCCGCCGAAGAATGGAAGCGTTTGCAGGGCATCCAGGGAGCGGCGCACGATTTGCGCGCAGTGCTCCGCGCTCTCGGCGATACCTTCGATGATATCGACGCCGAAGTCGCCTGCATCCGGGGGAGACAACTCCCGCGAGAGCCGGATGGCCGCCTCCTTCATCAGCGCTTCATCCGTGCCCAAAACGGCGATGAAGTTCGAAGCGGCGGAGGCGGCGGATTTCTTGGGAGGCATTGGAGAGAAGGGTTAAGGGAAAAGGGGCAAGGGTCAAGGGGGGAGGCATTGGTACGAGAGGAACCGGTTCAGAGTCCCGTTGACTCCATGACCTCCTGACCTTTGACTCTACCCACCATGTCTTCCCCGATTTCCCAGCTTCTCTCCGCTTCTCCCCTCGACTGGCAGGCTGTGCTCGATGCCGTGGTGGCAGATTTCTCTGGAGCCACCGGCACCCTGCATCGTCTGGACCCCACGGATGGCCTGTTGAAAATCGTGGCCCATCGTGGCATTCCTCCTCAACTCATTCCGGTGATCGGTACTATTCCGGTGGGCAAAGGCATCGCCGGCGTGGCGGCAGAGCGTCGTGAGCCGGTGGAACTGTGCAACTTGCAGCAGGACCTTGGCGGTGTGGCCAAGGAGGGGGCGCGAGCGACAAATGTGCAGGGCTCCCTGGCCGTGCCGTGTCTGGATGGCGAGGAACTGCGCGGCACGCTTGGCGTGGGACTGTCCGTGCCACATGATTTCACGGAAGAGGAAATGGAGCGGCTGATGGCTTTGGGGCGAGACGTGGCGGTGAAACTTTGAGCAATAATGTTTTGGACGAAAGAATATCCGTCCTGATATATTGTTCGACTGATATGCAGAATAAATTGATTGTATGTTGTCTGCTCCTGCATCTGGCCATGGCATGGCCCGGGCATGCGGAGATCCGTCGTTATACGCTGCAGGATGGAACATCATTCGAGGGAGAACTCGTCGAGACGAAACGTGACGCCTGGGCGTTCATGCTCCTGGATGGGTCCATTCGAACCCTGAACCTCTGGGGACTGATTCCCGCTGACAGGGAGAAGGTTCAAAACGAGATCACGGAACGGGTGAAAAATCGGGACAAGGTGATGCCTGCTGGCAATGCGCTCTCGACAGTTGCTACCCCAGAAACGCCCGCGACCCCCGGGGTCATTCCGGCTTCCTACAGCTTTAACGTCACTTGGTCCGACGGAAGCAATAAGTCGATCCTCATCCTCGATGGAGCCAAGTCGGCTGCAGATATCCGCAGGGAAAGGAAGGACCTGGAACGTAGCGTGGAAGATTCTGATTCCGCGAATTTCGGGCCTTCCATTCCTCTCGATCGTCTTGAGTCAGACACCAAGCGCTACCAAATATTCAGTCACCCTTTCTCCAGACTCTGCAATGTGAAGTTGGTCAATAACAGTGCTGGCGATCTTGCGGACTTGAAAGTGCGGTACACCATTTCTTATCTCAAGGACGGCAGCCGTCCGGGGACGGCGATGCAAATGTCTGACGAATACCAAATTCCCCTTGTGAAGAGAGGTGCGGCTGTGGAATTTGCCACGAAGAGTGTGCTGCTTGATGTCAGGGTGGTGCAGCGTAAAGACCCTCGAATGAACGGCTTGGGTACTGGTCCGAAAAAGCGTTCCTACGGACAAATCGTGGGGCTGTCCCTGGATGTCATCCACAACGATAAAGTGGTGCACCACTACGACAGTCCCCAAGCCAAAAAGTAACCGGGGAGACGGTCCGGCCTCTGCGGAAGCCGGACCAAGCCTTTTGATGCAGGTTGGTCGGACTACTAGCCCTTATCCTTCATCCCTTCCTGGCGGAGGAAGTTCTCCACCCAGGTGATGTCGTACTTGCCCTGCTGGAAGTCAGACGTGGTGAGGATTTTGCTCTGCAGCGGAATCGTGGTCTTGATGCCCTGAATCATGAACTCACCCAAGGCACGGCGCATGCGGCGGATGGCGGCATCGCGGGTGGCAGCGGTGACGATGAGCTTCGCGATCATCGAGTCATAGTGCGGGGGCACGCTGTAGCCGGAGTACACGTGGGTATCCACGCGCACGCCGCGGCCACCGGGGGCGTACCACAGGTCAATGCGACCAGGGCTCGGGGCGAAATTGCGAGCCGGGTCTTCCGCATTGATACGGCACTCGATGGAGTGGTGACGCGGCGTGCTCTTCAAGATATGCTGGGAGAGAGGCAGACCAGCAGCAATCTGGATCTGCTCCTTGATGAGGTCGCAGCCGTACACCTCTTCCGTGATGGGATGCTCCACCTGGATGCGGGTGTTCATCTCCATGAAGTAGAAATTCTTCCCATCGTTGTCCACGAGGTACTCAATCGTGCCGCAGTTCTCGTAGCCGATCTCCTTGCAGAGCTTCACTGTGGCGTCGCCCATGGCCTTGCGAATCTCGTCCGAGATTTTCGGGGAGGGGCACTCTTCAATGATCTTCTGGTTGCGGCGTTGCATGGAGCAGTCGCGCTCACCGAGGTGAATCACATTGCCGTGGCTGTCCGCCACCACCTGGAACTCGATGTGGTGCGGGCGCTCCACCAGCTTTTCCATGTACACGCTGCCGTCGCCGAAGCATTTCAGCGCTTCCATGCTGGCCTGCTGGTAGCTGGAGCGGAGGGTCGCTTCATTCAGCACGGGACGCATACCGCGACCACCACCACCGGCGGTCGCCTTGATCATGACAGGGTAACCGATGCGGCGGGCGATTTCGAACGCCTGATCTTCACTCTCAATGATGCCGTCCGATCCAGGAGTGATTGGTACGCCGAATTTTCTGGCCGTGGCGCGGGCGGTGTTCTTGTCGCCCATCATGGCGATCACTTCCGCCGAGGGCCCGATGAACTTGATTTTGCACTGCTTGCAGATTTCCGCGAACTCGGCCTTCTCCGAGAGGAAGCCGTAGCCGGGGTGGATGGCGTCCACATTGGCAATCTCTGCCGCGGCGATGATGCGGGGAATCTTCAGGTAGCTCTCCGAGCTCGGACCAGGGCCGATGCAGATGGCCTCATCCGCGAGATGGACGTGCATGGAGTCCACGTCCGCCTCGGAGTACACGGCGACCGTTTTGACATCCAATTCTTTACAGGCGCGGATGACGCGGAGGGCGATTTCGCCACGGTTGGCGACGAGGACTTTGCGGAACATGAAGGAGGTTGGCCGGGTAAACGAACTGAACTGGGGACCGGAAGGTCTGGGCTGCTGGGGAGCGGGAGTGAGCTGTCAGCAGCCCGGGAGGGGGAAGGGCAGACGTATCGTGCTTACTTCAGCTCGAAGAGGGGCTGTCCGTACTGCACGGGCTTCGCATCATCCACGAGGATGCGTACGACGGTGCCGCGGGCTTCGGCCTTGATTTCATTCATCACCTTCATGGCCTCGATGATGCAGACCACGGTGTTTTCATCCACCGTGTCGCCCACATTGACGAAGGACTTCTCCCCGGGAGAAGAGGAGCGATAGAAGGTGCCGACCATCGGGGAATTGATGGTGGGGCCAGCGGGTTCCGCGGCGGCGGGTGCCGCAGCTGCTGCGGGTGCGGCAGCGGGGGCAGCCGCAGGAGCGGCGACGGGTGCGGCGATCATCGGGGCAGCCATGGTAGTGGCTCCCACGGGAATCTTGGAAAGGAGGTCCTTGGCGGCCTCTACATCCGAGCCGCGACGCAGTTTGATTTTAAAAGACCCATGTTCCAGGTGGAAGAAAGACAGGTCGTTCTTGCTCATCAAATCTACGATCTGCCGGATCTCCTTGAGGTCCAGCCCTTGGGGGTCTTTCGGATGGTTGGTGTCGTTCTCCATGGATTGGAAAAGAATGGAGCGGACTGGAAGCGAGGATGCCCGAAATGGCAAGAGGGAAGTCACAGGGGAGGTTTCTCCAACTCCCTGTGTACTATGGGGTTTTCGCCTGGAAATGCGAGCCTATTTCGGTTCTGCCCGAGCCTCTCCGGACCTCATGCCAAGGTTCCCATACCGGTGATAGTCGAAGCTGAGGCTCTGCTCCTGCACGTACCAGAGCAGCTCTGCCCGGCCTTCCATGAGCACCGGGGCATCGGCAATGAAGACATTCACTTCCGCCGAGGCGCGTCGGATTTCCAGGGGGATCCGGGCTGCGGAAGCGTAGCGCACACGATCGGTCTGACCCTCGGAGATGATCCGGGCGAGCTCGGCATTCGATTCTTCCACGAACTCGATGGCCCCTGCCCAGCCCTCCGTGGCGGTCTGGAGGCGGGTGAGGGCCCTCCATTCCAAATGTGGGGGGCTGCTCACGGTAATGCGGCAGCCGGCGACCCGGGCTGCTGCGACGCGAGCGAAGAGGTCAAAGGACGTGTCATCGGGGTGCAGGCGGATGCGCAGGTCACGGACTGGCAGGTAGCGGCGGATGTTGTCCTGACCGGGCAGGCGGAAATCATCGTGCTCCACGCCGAATTCCATCTCCCACGCCCGTTCATAGCTGGTGAAGGCGGCGATGAGGCGGGAGTTTTCCGTGAGATTCAGCGTGTCCCAGTCCTGCAGCGCGGCTAGGAGCCGGGCCATCTCGCCGTCAGGGCGCGGGGTGGAGGGTGTGGCGGGAAGGGTCTCGCTGAATTCCATGAACTGCGCCACGTAGTTCGGTCCACCCGCCTTGATGCCAGGGCCGAAGGCGCTCTTTCCCATGCCGCCGAAAGGCTGACGCAGGACGATGGCTCCCACCGTGGTGCGGTTGATGTAGAGATTCCCCGCGCGAATGCCGGCGCGCCACTCGGTCTGCTCGCGGTCGTCCAGACTCTCCAGCCCGCTCGTGAGGCCAAAGCCTGTCTGGTTTACCAGGGCGATGGCTTCGTGCAGCTTTTCGTAGCGCATGACGCCGAGCACCGGACCGAAGAACTCCGTGAGGTGCGTGTAGCTGCCGGACTGCACACCCCATTTGATCCCCGGGGACCAAAGGTGGGGATTCCCCTCCAGGCGTTGTGGCATGAGTGCCCAGGATTCGCCCGGCTCCAGGGTCTGCAGCGCATTCTCCAGATCACCCGAGGGCGGACGGATCAGAGGTCCCATTTTGGGGGTGAGATCCCATGCAGATCCGATGGTGAGGCTTTCCGCCGCCTCCACGAGGGCTCGTTTGAATTGTGGGTCGTCATACACCTCTGCCTCCAGCAGGAGCAGGGAGGTGGCGGAACATTTTTGTCCCGCATGGCTGAAGGCGGAGTGCAGCACGTTCTTGATGGCCAGGTCGCGATCCGAGAGTGCCGTGACAGTGGTCACATTCTTCCCACCGGTTTCTGCGCTGAGCGGCAGGGCGGGATTTTCGCGCAGCATGTGCAGCGCTGTCTCCGTGCCTCCAGTGAGGATGACCGCATTCACCTTGGGATGCTGCACCAGCGCGCGGCCCTCCGTGCCACCACTGCATGGCACGAACTGCAACGTTTGGCGGGAAACACCGGCGCGCCAGAAGCATTTGCAGAACTCCCATGCCACCAACACCGCGTCGGAGGCGGGCTTGAGGATGACGGTATTTCCTGCTGCGAGTGCTGCGACGACGCCTCCACAGGGGATGGCAATGGGAAAGTTCCATGGTGAGACGACGACAACCACGCCCTTTCCTTTGGCAATGAGATGAGGTGATACACCCTCCATCCACATCCTGGCGGTGGCGGCGTAGAATTCCGCGAAGTCGACGGCTTCGCTCACCTCAGGGTCGGACTCGGTGAGGACCTTGCCACCATTCGCCATCGCGGCGCCCATGAGATCGGCGCGAGCCTGGCGTAGCTCTTGGGCGACTCGCTTGAGAATGGTCTGGCGCTCGGTGGGGTCGAGGTCGCGCCAGCCGTCCGGATCATTTGCGGCGCACTCCACAGCACGTGCGACGTCTTCAGCACTGGCCTGACGATAACGGCCTACGATCACACCCGGTCGCGAGGGATCCACACAATCGCGGACTTTGCGGTCGGCGAGCAGTTCCTTGCCATCCAGCACCAGTGGGATTTCCGTGGCGTGGCCGTCGCAGAGGGGTTTCCACTTCTCCACGATGGATTGAGCCCACTCGGCGTGGTGAGGCAGGGACCAGTCGGTATCCGGCTCATTGCGGAAAGCGCCGACAAGCGGTACCTCGGCTGGCAGGCGGCGATCCTGGGTGCGCCGTGGCGCATCATTGAGATCCGGCAGCAGGGCGAAGGATTCGCGGAACCCTCTCTCAAGTCCCCGCCACTCGGCGCTGCCGGGCGAGAGCTTGAAGGCATGCCGCAGGAAGTTTTCCTCGCCTGTATTCTCATCGAGCCGGCGGATGAGATAGCCGATCGCGCTGAGGAAATGTTCCTTCCGGCAGACGGGCGCGTACAGCAGGAGGTTGGACGCTCTCTCAAACAAGGCACGACGCTGGTGATTCGCCATGCCCTCCAGCATCTCAAACTGCACATGATCAAATGCGTTGCTCTCCTGCACCAGCGTCAGCGCATAAGCGACGTCGAAGAGATTGTGGGAAGCGATGCCCAGTCGCACGGCAGGGAGGTTTTCCGGCGCGAGTCCTTCATGCAGCATGCGCTTGTAGTTCGCATCCGTCTCCAGTTTCGTCTTGAAAGGAGCCTGCGGCCAGTCCTTCAGCGCTGCCTCGAAGCGCTCCATCTCCATGTTCGCGCCCTTCACAAGACGAATGGTGACGGAAGCACCTCCAGCGGCAGTGCGTTTCCGTGCCCATGCGTTGATGATGCGCTGCCACCTCGCACTATCCGGCACATAGGCTTGCAGTGCGATTCCGGCGCTGACTTTTTCCAGACCTGGACGATCCAGCGTGCGCATGAAGACCTCACATGTGAGGCTCAGGTCACGATACTCCTCCATGTCGAGGTAGATGAACTTCGGCACGCGGGAGCCATCGGTACGGGTGAAGGTCGAGCGCGCTGCACTGCGGTAGAGCCGCTCCAGGCGATCGCAAACCGTCGTGATGGTATGCTCGCGGGCGATGGGAGACATCTGCGAGTACAGCGTCGAGATCTTCACGGAGAGCACTTCCGTGTCCGGCGCTTGCAAGGCCTCCAGGCATTGCTCCAGCCGCCGTCCTGCTTCCGCCTCACTGAGGATGGCCTCGCCGAGGAAGTTCACATTCATGCGCACGCCCTGCTCGCGGCGCTGGCGTAGATGCTCGGCCAGCAGCTCGGGCTCCGCAGGCAGGATCACGTTGGCCGTTTCCTGCTGCATGTGGCCTTTGACCATCGGCACGGATACGCCAGGTAGCCAGCCGCCAAACGTCTGGAAGCCCCGTAGCATGGCGCGGTCCAGGGGACTGAAGAAGCGCGGGATGCCCTGCACATCCAGGATGTGGGTGAACTGATCCACGACACGGGCGGACGACTTCGCGCGGAAGGCCTGATCCGTGAGCTGGACCAGCGTAGCCTTGTCCGTGGACGTCTGCAGCATGCGATCCAGCTCTGCTTGCTGACGGCGCTCGGCAGCCGTCTGCAGTTCCGTGGCACGCTGCTGCAGACCGCGCGCTACATCGAGGGCGCGCTGGATGGTGGAGGCTTGATCAAACATCTGGATGAGGGGGCGTTTGGCCGGTGCTTGGGAGTGATGCCCTGGCGTCGGAACAAAAGGTGTTCTTTCGATCCTGATTGGTGTACATGGAGGCCAGTCTCCCTGTGCTTTTGTTGTCTTGACCTCGATCGCGTTGGGAATCATCCTCCTCTCGCGTAGCATCCATGAAGAACCAGACGTTCTCCCAAAGGTTTTGGTTAGTCCTCATTCTCGGCGTTGTATGTGCTTGGGGCTCTGCTTCCGCCCAATCGGGTCCGGTGATTGAAGTGTCCGCTGCGCAGGGGGTGCGCATCAATGGCAAGGTACTCACACCCGGCCCGTGGGCCGAAGGGCTGGCAAAACGTCTCAGTGATGAGCCAAAGTTTTTCGAACTCAGGGGCACGTTTATTGAGTTCAACAAGAGCGGCATCATCATTCCCAGATATGGCAGGGCCATACAGTTTGTGCTTCCGTTCAATGATATGGGGTTGGACAGAAGGACACCCATTAGTTTTACGGGAACAGTGGCAATTGAAGGAGTCATCCTGAAAAACATGGAGAGGAGTTCGGTGGACGACGTCCTGAAATTGCTCACAGCCAAAGGAATGAACCCTCAGAAGTGTGATGCCGATCCTGAGTTCAGTCATCAACTCACCGTGGGGAAGGCAATCGTCATATTTACGCGGGGCAAAGAACGGCAAATGGCCAGAGTATGGATTCAGTGGGATGATTCTGAACCTGACCCCAAGGAGTTTTTGAAATGAGAGGTGTAAATGTTCATGGGAGAACTTCCATCGAACACTATTTGGCCAGGGTGGTGAGGAACTCCTGCCAAAGGGAGTCGGCATCCGCGCCGCAGAGTTCCTTGAACTTCTCCGCGCTGTAAGTACCATCATGGCAGGCGGTATTCAGCTTGCGTACAAGGTCCTTGTCTTTGGTCTTCACATCCTCCAGCCAGATGAGGAAGGTCGCCGCAATGCCGTAGCCCTGTTTGTAGCTGTTCTTCGCGCGGTCGATGCGATGCTTGCGCCTGCCGGGCTCGAAATGCCGGTCGCGCGTATAGTCCGCGATACCCTCCATGAGCCACCACTCGCCCTTGCCCTTGTAGTTTTGCACTACATGCGTGAGTTCATGAACGACCATGCCGTAGTCATCGGGGGCTTTCTTGGTGACCCAATCCTCAGAGATGGTGATCTCATTGTTCACCGTACCCGCCACACCCTTCATCGGCTTGAAGATGAGCTTCACTTCGGGATAGGGTAGAGCGTGATTGTCGCCGAAGAGGATTTTGGTGAGCTTCGGATACCACTCCTCCACGAGGGTCTTCGACTTCTCCGCGAAGGTCTGGCACGATGGTGCCTGACTGTAGTCCACGGTGACGGTGAAGGGCTGCTGTGCAGAGACCATTCCCCACAGAGATGCCGCGACAAGAGTGACAAAAAACTGGAAGGGCTGAGTGCGGTATTGCATGGAGGAGGAAGGTTGGTCAGGTGCGGGAGTCAAAGACAGGAAGCCGCCATTTCCAGACAATGGCCGCGAGGCGTAGCAGCAGGATCACGATCATGCCGATCAATCCTGGCATGGGCACGGAAGGCGCGAATCGGTACAGCAACACATAAGCAACCGACCCAATCGTGGCGGCCGTGGCGTACAGAAACGTTTCCTGACGGAAGACGAGCGGCAGTTCGCGGCACAAAACATCGCGAATGATCCCGCCAGCCACGCCGGTGATGACACCGAGAATCACGGCGATGATACCCGACTCCTGATACTGCAGTGACTTCTCTGCGCCTACGATGGTGAACATTGCCAGGCCGACGGCGTCGGCGACCAGCAAGGCGCGCAGGGGCATGCGCCAGAATCGTGCCACCACGAAGGTAGCGAGTGCTGTCAGCAAGGCGGTGACCGTGACAGAGGGATTCTGAATCCAGAACACGGGTTCGGCTCCCAGGCAGACATCGCGGATGGTGCCACCGCCCACCGCCGTCACGAGTGCCAGCACCAGCACGCCAAAGAGATCCACGCCACGCCCGGCTGCTGCGAGCACGCCGGAGATGGCGCATACGGCAACGGCGAAATGTTCGAGCCAGGGTGGCATGGCGGCAGAGAGGACGTGGGGGTGCTTCAGGTGGTGCGGAGCGGGGCGAACTCATGCTGCCGGAGCACTTCTCCCTGAAGATTGCGCATGGTGAACTGGAGCCGGGAACCGTTCGCGTGCGCTTCGGTGAAGGTGGCGGCATCGGGCTTTGGCCCGCCTCCGACCAGTTGAGCGTATGGTCGCTCTGGTGACTGCGGCAGCCATGCGTGTTCATGTGTGTGCCCGGAGACGACGATCTGTGCTTTCCACTCCACGAGTGCCTCATGCCAGAGGTCGCGGCTTCTGCGACTGAAGGCATCGTAGGTGCGTCCTTCTTCACTCTCATTCAGCCAGCGCAGCGGGATGTGGCAGAACACGACACGGTAGGGGGCGTCACGCAGCTCCGGAGTCGTCAGGACATGAGACCGCAACCACGCCGCTTGCTCACGGCGCAGCGGTTCGCACGCCACCCGTCCCTTGAAGCTGGGGTGGTCATCATCCTTGTCTTCGCCGGTATTCAGGCAGACCACAGCCACGGGTCCGCTGCGGAAGGCATAGTAGGAATGTCCTTCCGGTGCTGCGGCGTGATCCGCGAGTTGGTATCCATATTGTCCCCGCAGGTCATGATTTCCCCAGACAAAGAAGAGCGGACGTTGTGCAGTGAAATCTGTGCCGGCGGGATGCAGCAGCGTGGGGATGATTTGTTCCTCCTTGTGCCAGTCGTTGCAGATGTCCCCATTCCACAAAAGGAAGTCTGCGGAATCAGGGGATGCAGCGTGCAGTCTCGTGATGGTCTCCTTGTTCTGATGCGTGTCATTCCACACGAGGAAGTGCGTCTCCTCAGCCTTGGGTGCCAACGTGCGGAGCGTGCGCCATGGGCTTTCTTCACGCACAGCCGGTTCGGTCATGGACTCGGTGACGGTACGATATGTATGCGTCGTGCCAGGGGCGAAATCGTGAAGGCGTACGCGCAGCCCCTTGGTGCCTTGCGTGGAGAAGCCGAAGGCATTTCCGCCGAAGCGCTTCACCTCAGCGTCCTGCTTCACTTCCACCCAGCCACGTGCATGGCGTGAGATGCCCCATACAATTTCCGCGCCATCGGCGCGTGGCGCCATGACCACGGGAGGCGTGGTGGCCAGTGCATCACCAGCGGGAGAAGGTGGGGCGGTTTGAGCAGGAGTGGCTGGGGTCTGTGCAGAGGCCGCCTGCGAGATGGCGGCGATGCCGGTGGTGGCCGAGGCGAGGAAATGGCGACGCTTCATGATGAGAGTATAACGACGTGACGAACGGTCCTTGTCGAATGATGCCGCATTTCATTGGTTGAGTTCAACAGGCAGATCCGCCGGTGGCGTCTTCGGTGCATCTTTCATCTCGAGCACGGTTCCAGGAGATACGGACTTCTTGGTGTCTCCACCATTCTGCAGGTAGAGCCCACCCGGGGCATGGCCCGCATCGATAAGCTCGCCCGCCTCGGTGGGGGCCTTGCTATGGGTGAAGCGTGCCTTCGTCAAAGGCTGCGTCTGGCCTTCCACGGTTCGCACCCAGCCGTTGCCAAACACAGCGCGACGCACTTCATGGACACTTTTGCCATCGCGACGGAAGTCCTCCACGAAGGAATACAGACCAGAGAGTGGCTTGCCTCCTGTGTGAACTCGGAAGGTGGCCATGAGTTTCCAGGCCTTTTCCTTGGGCTGCCAGAGCCAGCCTGTGTACGCAGTTTTTTCACCCTCGACACGCGCTTGTACGACGCAGCGAAGGGTCTCGCCAATCTCCCAGGGGAAGTCTGTCATGCTCTTGCCACCCGTGCCTTCACCACCGAACCTCGATACCTTCACGTCCTTGCCTTGCGCGAGAATCTCCACGCGGTCTTCCAGCTTCACGGCTTCGGGGTTGTCTCCCTTGGTGGGATCCCACACGGAGAAGATGCCGACCTTGCGCCCTTTGCCGAGTTCCTGGACGCCAAAGTATCCCGTGTTCCATCCGCATACCATGAAGTAGCTGCCTGCCGTGCTCGTCTCCACTCGACCCTCCAGATAGAACCACTCAGCAGCAGGTGCGGGCCAACCTAGGTGGATGGAGCACGCGGCATTGGGTTCGACGGCTTTCCCATTCTCATCCGCCACGACAGGCATGGAAGTCATGAGACTACCGAAGGTCAGAAGAAACACGGGCAGGGATCGAAGTGAGTGACAGAGCTTCATGGAAGGTGAAATAAGGAGGGGCGAAAGGATGGGGTGAAGTCAGCACTCGGTCACATTGACCGCGAGACCGCCGCGGGAGGTTTCCTTGTACTTGGTGCTCATGTCCGCGCCGGTCTGGCGCATGGTGGCGATGACCTTGTCGAGCGACACACGGTGAGTGCCGTCACCGTGTAGGGCGAGGCGAGCGGCGTGGATGGCTTTCACGGCGCCCATGGCATTGCGTTCGATGCAGGGCACCTGCACGAGTCCACCCACCGGATCGCAGGTGAGACCGAGATTGTGCTCCATGCCGATCTCAGCGGCATTCTCCACTTGAGGTACGGTGCCACCTTGCGCTTCACACAGTGCGGCTGCGGCCATGGAACACGCAACGCCGACTTCACCCTGGCATCCCACTTCCGCTCCGGAGATGGAGGCATTCAGCTTGTACAGCAGGCCAATGGCTCCCGCGGTGAGGAGGAATCGCACGATCTTGTCCTCATCCGTGACGCGCAAGACGCGACACAGGTAATGCATGGTGGCGGGCAGGATTCCCGCTGCTCCATTGGTGGGTGCGGTGACCACGCGACCACCGGCGGCATTTTCTTCATTCACGGCCATGGCCCACAGGCTGACCCAATCGAGCGCCGTGAGAGGATCCTGGAGCGCGACTTCCGGCTTTGAGGTGAGTTCACGATATAGACCAGGTGCCCGGCGCTGTACTTTCAATCCCCCAGGCAGCGTGCCTTCCGCATGACAGCCGCGCTCCACGCACCCTTGCATCGCGTGCCACACTTTCAGCAGGGACGCACGTGTCTCCTGCTCAGAGCGCCAGGCGCTTTCATTGCGAAGGGTCATCTCGCTGATGCTGAGCCCTGAGTCCTTGCCCATGCGCAGCAGATCATCGCCTGTCTTGTAGGGGAAGGAAAGGGCTCGCTGATCGGCATTCAAGGTGTCGCGGCGGGCGTCACCTTCATTCACCACAAATCCACCGCCGATGGAGTAGTAGGTCCTGGAGAGAAGTTCGGTGCCGGAGCCATCGTAGGCGAAGAAGCGCAGGCCATTGGGATGCTCAGGAAGAGATTCCAGGCGATGGAAGAGCAAGTCGCGCTTTTCCTCGAAGGGAATCTCACGCGTGCCACCCAGATGCAGACAGTGAGTTTGCCGGATTCGTTCGAGCCGGACTGGCACGGAGTCGATATCCACACTCTCCGGCAGCTCGCCTTCGAGGCCGAGCAGCACCGCCTTGTCCGTGCCATGCCCTTTTCCAGTCAGGGCCAGAGAGCCGTAGAGATGGGCCTCCACGCGTGCCACGCGATCCAGCAGCTCCGCCTTGCGAAGTCGCTCCACGAATCGCGCTCCGGCACGCATGGGCCCGACCGTGTGCGAGCTGCTCGGTCCGATGCCGATGGTGAAGAGTTCGACGACGGAGAGGCTCATGCGAGTGACGCGGTGATATGGGCCTTGCGGTGGTGCTACACACCCAGCTCCTTTTTCACTTCGACAAAGGCGGTGACTGCTTGTTCCAATTCCGCCTTCGTATGTGCAGCGCTGATTTGGGTGCGGATGCGTGCCTTGCCCACCGGGACCACCGGGTAGCTGAAGCCGATGACGTACACACCGCGCTTCAGCATGGCATCGGCGAACTTCGTCGCCAGGGCGGCATCACCCAGCATGATGGGCACGATGGGATGCTCACCGGGTACGGTATTGAACCCGGCCATGGTCATCGCTTCGCGGAAGTAGCGCGTGTTGGATTCCAGTTGGTCGCGCAGCTTGGTGGATGCCTCCAGCAGTCGCAATGCTTCGAGGGACCCACCGGCGATACAGGGCGCCAGAGTATTGGAGAAAAGATAGGGCCGCGAGCGCTGGCGCAGCAGGGCGATGATGTCCTTTCGTCCGCTGGTGTAGCCACCGGAGGCGCCGCCCAGTGCTTTCCCGAGCGTTCCAGTGAGGATGTCGATGCGGCCCATCACGTCGCGGAACTCATGCGTGCCGCGACCGTGCTTGCCCATGAAGCCCACGGCATGCGAGTCGTCCACCATGGTGAGCGCGCCATACTTGTCCGCCAGATCGCAGATCTCTTTGAGCGGTGCGATGGTGCCATCCATGGAGAAGACGCCGTCCGTGGCGATGAGCTTGAACCGCGCGCCCGCGGCATCCGCTTCCTGCAACCGCGCTTCCAGCTCCGTCATGTCGGAGTTCTTGTAGCGATAGCGCTTCGCTTTGCAGAGGCGGATGCCATCAATGATGCTCGCGTGATTCAGTTCGTCACTGATCACGGCGTCCTCGGGACCGAGCAGCGTTTCAAAGAGACCACCGTTCGCATCAAAGCAGGAGGAGTAGAGGATGGTGTCCTCCGTGCCCAGGAAATGGCTGAGCGCCTCCTCCAGTTCCTTGTGCACCTGCTGGGTGCCACAGATGAAGCGGACACTGGCGAGGCCGTAGCCCCAGTGCTCCAGCGCTTCATGTGCCGCACGTCGCACGGAGGGGTGCTGAGCGAGGCCGAGGTAGTTGTTCGCGCACAGGTTGAGCACAGCGCCGCCACCGTTGGCGCGGACGAGGGAGCCCTGCGGGGTGGTCAGGATACGCTCGCGCTTCGTGGTGCCCGCTTCACGGATGTTTTCAAGTTGCGTGGAGACATGTGTAAGAAATTGTTGAGTGGTACTCATACTGAGAAATGAAGCAGTTGTAGTTCGCTACGGGCGCTCAGCTGGGGCGCGTTGGCCAACGATGCAGAAGCTTTGGGTCAATTTCTTGCCATACTGCAGACGCTAATTTGCCTGGGTTGCCCTTAAAACGAGCCGGTTCAAACTCAAATTTGTGTTTTTGACGCGCTCGGAAATTGAGCATGTGACCATAGTTTATCTCTTCTGATTGGCCTCTCTTGTCGCCTCGAGCCAAGTTTCTTTTTTCAACCCAGCTGAGATATTGCTCCTTGTCAGAGTGAAATAGAAAGATGATCTCAAATCTTGTCACGAGAGGATTGGGATCGAGGTCAGCGCATCCAACAAAGAGAGGATGTTTAAAGTCGGTCTTCTCCAAAATCTCCAAGAACTGAACTCGTTTGTTACGTTCATGCTGCTGTGCGGTAGGCAGGGCGTAGTTCTCTTTACCGCCAATATTTTCCAAATCGACGACCGTACAAATTCCGTAGCTTGGGAGCCAGCTTAGCAGCGTGCTTTTGCCAGCTCCGGGCGGACCAACAATCAAGTACTTCTTCGCTTTCATAAAGCTCCTTAAGTTTGCCAGTCCAGGATTACCTTGCCGCTTTGTCCGCTCTCCATGGCGGCGAAGCCCTTCTCGAACTCGGTGTAGTGATAGCGGTGCGTGATGACCGGCTTGATATCGAGCCCAGTCTCCAGCATCACCGTCATCTGGTACCAGGTCTCATACATTTCACGACCGTAGATACCATGGATGGTGAGCATGTTGAATACGACTTTCGTCCAGTCGATCGCAATCTGCTCCGAGGGAATGCCGAGCATGGCGATGCGTCCGCCATGGCACATGTTGTCGATCATGTCGCGGAAGGCCTGTGGGTTACCGCTCATTTCGAGACCCACGTCGAAGCCTTCGCGTATGCCGAGCTTCTTCTGCACATCGGCCAGGCTGCCGCGAGTCACATTGAGGGCCACCGTCGCACCCATCTTCTTCGCTAGATCAAGACGGTAGTCGTTCACATCTGTTACCACCACATGGCGGGCGCCAGCGTGCTTCACCACTGCGGCCGCCATGATGCCGATGGGCCCTGCACCGGTGATGAGCACATCTTCTCCCAGCACCTCAAACGCGAGCGCCGTGTGCACGGCATTGCCAAAGGGGTCAAAGATGGAAGCCACTTCCTTGTCCACATCATCCCGATGGTGCCACACATTCGTCATGGGCACGCTGATGTATTCGGCGAAGGCTCCGGTCCGATTCACGCCGATGCCTACGGTATCTTTGCAAAGATGACGACGTCCCGCGAGGCAGTTACGACAGCGGCCACACACCACGTGTCCCTCCGCGCTGACGATTTCGCCGGGGTGGAAGTCGCTCACGTTTGAGCCCACTTCCACGACTTCGCCCACGAACTCATGTCCCACGACCATGGGCACAGGAATGGTCCGCTGTGCCCACGCATCCCACTTGTAGATGTGCAGATCCGTGCCGCAGATGCCAGTCTTGTGCACCCGAATCAGGACATCATTGATGCCGATGGTGGGCTCGGGCACGTCTTGCAGCCAGAGGCCGCGTTCCGACTTTGCTTTGACGAGGGCTTTCATGAGTGAAGCGGTGCATCCGGCATGCCGGATGAAATTTCCAACATTTTGGATTGCCATTTCCGGCATGCAAGACAAAAATCCGGTTTATTGTATGCCAAGGAAATCCGCCAAGTCCGTTCCCCGACCCGCCGCCGAACCCGCAGAGGCCATCAGCCGCCATCTTGGGAATCGGGTGAAACAACTGCGCGCGGAGCGTGGCTGGTCCCTGGAGGCGCTGGCGGGCGCGAGTGGCGTGAGCAAGTCGATGCTGAGCGAAATTGAGCGCGAGCAGGCCAATCCCACGCTGGCCGTGACCCTGCGCATCGCCCAGGCGTTTGAGCTGAGCCTTGGGGAATTGATTGGTGCCCCGGGTGCCACGTCCGGCATCCGTGTCATTCGCAATGCGGACCGTGCTTATCACTATCGTTCCGATGATCATTGTCGGATTCGCACGCTGAGCCCGCTGAATCTGGAAAAGGACGTGGAGTTTTATGAGGTGACCCTGCAGCCGGAGGGTGCTTTGCGCAGCCAGGCGCACTTTGAAGGCACGCGTGAGTTCCTCACGGTAGTAAAGGGGCAGGTGAAAGTGGAGTCCGGCGGAGACAACGAACTCCTGCACCATGGGGACTCGTCAAACTATCGTGCCGACGTCCCACACGCGATCGTCAATGCTGGCCGCAGCGAGGCCGTGGTGTTTCTCGTGGTGATCTACCGGTGAACATCGCCGGCGCTACCTGTTTCATTTTCGCTTTTTCAAACGCTCCTCCTCATTCCTATGAAATTGCTGCTGCCTCAGTACTTCCTCGCTGTCGCCTGTCTACTGGGCGCCACGGCTTCCGGGCAGATGCCGCCGGAACTCGTCAAAGCGGAACGCGCCAAGATCCTGGAAGGCGTAGGCTCCGTGCCCAAGACAGGTGCGCCGGGTCCGATAGCGATCTGGGGCACCATGGCGTTTCCCATCCTCTCCGCACCGGATCGTCAGGGAGCAGAGCTCGCCGTGGCTGCCGCAGCGGGATATGGAAAGGGACGTGTCATTCTCTTTGGGCACAACAGCTACCTCACGGGCAGCGAAGGCGGTGACCATGCGAAGCTGATGGAGAATTGCGTGAAGTGGGCTGGAGGCAAGGCCAGTCCACGTGTCGGGCTCAAGCAGGTGAACGCAGTCAATTTCTACAAGGAGCATGGCTTCAACTCCACGAAGGCCTTCACGGGGCCTTTGGAGAAGAAGACGCTGAATGACTTCGATGTCATCATCATCAACATCCAGGCCGTGACGGATCCCGCAGAGGGGGAGGCGCTGGCAGCGTGGGTGAAAGAGGGTGGTGGTGTGGTGGCAGGCATGACAGGTTGGGCCTTTGAGCAGACCAGCGGTGGAAAGAACCTCGCCGTGGCGCATGGCGTGAATCGAGCCCTGATGCCGGCAGGCATTGCCATCACGGACATGAGTGCCTTTGATCAGCTGCCATCGTTCCAAGGTCGCGCCGATTTGCCGGCCATGATGAATGCCTCCGTGGCCATCGCTGCAATCAAGAAGCAAGGTGGCGGGGGTACTGCACCCTCGGCGGAAGAGCTGAAGCAGGGCATGAGCGCCATCCAGGTGGCTCTGGCCTCCCAGCCGCCAGATCGCAACAACCTGCGTGATGCGGTGGTCGCAGCGATTGGAGGCATGGGGAGTGCCACACCTGTGCCGACGAAGGCGGAACCCCTCACCGAAGTCAAAAATCCCGCGGACCGCCTTCGCCTCGGCATGGAGACACGGGTGCTGCGTCTCGCACCGGGCAGCGCCGCTGCGGCACATCCTGCGCATGCAGCGTTCCCCGGAAAGGCTCCGGCGGATGCAGCGCGCATCACGCAAGAGGTGAAGGTGAATCCGGGAATCCCGGGTTGGACCAGCACGGGGTTGTATGCCGTCGCTGGCGAACCTATCACTGTGACCTTGCCTGCAAATCTCACAGGCAAGGGATATGCGGTGCGTATCGGCTGCCACTCGGACACGCTGTATCACCTCGATAGCTGGTCCCGTGCACCGGACATCACCAAGTCCGTCGCGCTTGAGTCTGTCGAGACCAAAGCTGCAAGCGCGTTTGGTGGTCTAATCTACATCGAGGTGCCGGGTCGCGCTTCGAGTGATGCGCCCTTCTCCGCGGGCATCAAGGGGGGCATCGCCGCGCCTCTGTTTGTACTGGGGCAGGATGATGACGCAAAGTGGAACAATGAGATCAAAAGTCGCCCGGCACCCTGGGCAGAGCTGGCCTGTGACAAGGTGATTCTTTCCGTGCCCTCCGAAGTGGCCCGCACTGTGAAGAATCCCACGGAGCTCATGGCGTTTTGGAAAAGGGTGGTGGAGGCGCAGGATGATGTGAGCAACCAGACCGCCGAACGTAAACGCCCCGAGCGCATGGTGGCGGACGTGCAAATCAGTGCTGGCTTCATGCATTCCGGGTACCCCATCATGATTCACGTCCCGGAAGCGATGGAGATGGTGACGTATGGACGGATCAAGTTTCCGGGCTGGGGGTTCTACCATGAGATTGGGCACAATCATCAACGGGACACTTTCACCTTTGCGGGTACGGGCGAGGTTACGAACAATGTCATCGGCATGTACTGCTACCACGCCGTGCTGCAGAAGGACTGGCTCATCGGTCACCCCGCCATCAGCGAGGAATCGCGTAAGAAGAATGTGCAGAAGATCAAGGCCGCCTCGGACAAGTGGGCCGCATGGAAGGCAGACCCCTTCCTGGCGCTCACCACCTACATCCAGCTCGTGCAAGGATTCGGCTGGGACAGCTGGAAAAAATACCTGCACAGCTTTGCCGACAGCAGCTATGGCCCCACGCCGAAGAATGATGACGAGCGTCGTGATCAATTTCTCGTCCGATATTCAAAAATCGTGAACAAGAACCTCGGACCCTTCTTCGATGCATGGGGCATCCCGGTAAGCTCCAGTGCGAAGGCGGAGGTTTCAAAATTCGAAGCGTGGATGCCAAAAGAGATGTGAACAGGATTCGGTGGTGTCATAGTGACGCGGTCAAATATTCATGCCGCTCGACACCACCAGACTTGCCGCCTTCTATCGCGACGCATTGCTGCGCGATTGCATGCCCTTCTGGTTTCCCCGCTGTGTCGATACGCAGCATGGGGGCTTCCTGCACTGTGTGGATGCGGACGGCTCGGTGCTCGACACGGACAAGTCCGTGTGGGCACAGGGGCGCATGAGCTGGATGTTGCTCACGCTTTTCAACACCCTCGAGTCACGACTGGAATGGCTGGCGTGGGGTGAGAGTGGATTGCGCTTCCTGGAGCATCATGGCGTGGACAGGAGTGATCCGCTCGGGCGGATGTATTTCCACGTCACCCGTGAGGGCCAGCCAATCCGGAAACGCCGCTATGCCTATAGCGAGAGTTTCACGGCCATTGCTTATGCCGCTCATGCGCGTGCAACAGGTCATGCTGTATCTGCGGAGCGGGCTCGAGCGTTGTTTGATCTCTTCGTGAAGTGGAATTTCACCCCCGGCCTCATGCCGCCAAAGTACACGGGCACGCGACCGATGATCGGCATGGGGCCGCGCATGATCACGCTGGTCACTGCGCAAGAGCTTGCCACCAATCTGGGAGATGATGCCATGCTGCGCAGCTGGCGGGATCGCTGCATTGAGGAGATTGAGAAGCTCTTCGTCCGGCCTGAATTGCAGTGCGTGATGGAGAACGTCGCGCCAGATGGCAGTCTCGTCGACCATTTCGACGGGCGTCTCCTGAATCCCGGGCATGCCATGGAGGCCGCGTGGTTTATCATGCAGGAGGGGGCATTGCGCAGGGAGTCACGCTTCGTGGAGCTGGGCTGCAAGATGCTGGACTGGATGTGGGCTCGTGGCTGGGATGCTGAGCACGGTGGCATCTTCTACTATCGCGACGCCGCCGGGAAGCCGGTGCAGGAGTACTGGCACGACATGAAGTTCTGGTGGCCACATGATGAGGCGCTCATCGCCACCCTTATGGCCTGGAGACTGACCGGCGAGCCACGTTATGCAGAGTGGCATGAGCGCGTGCGTCTCTGGAGCTTCGAGCACTTCGCCGACGCGCAACACGGTGAGTGGTTTGGTTACCTCAATCGCGATGGTTCACGCTCTACCACGACCAAGGGGAACCTCTGGAAGAGCTTCTTCCACCATCCCCGCGCCCTCTGGATGTGCCATGGCATGCTGGCGGCAGAGGCGCCGCCAGCGTAGTCAAATAAGCGCGCCTACTTGGTCGCCACCATGAACCCGCGATCCGCCGCGGTGTCCTGATAGGCGCCCGGCTTGAATCCCGCCTCACGGCACAGGTCCGCATACTCCTGCGTGGAATAGCATTTCCCCTGAGTGGAGTGCATCAGCAGCGAGGAATACTCCGCCACGGGAAGGGGACCGGTCTTGTCCGCATTGATGAAGGCATCGTGGATGATGAGCAATCCACCTGCGGGCAGCGCCTTGTACGAGATGGCGAGAAGCTCTTTCACCTCGGCGATGCCCCAATCGTGCAGCACATTGGAGAAGAGGTGTACGTCGCAATCGGCCGGCAGCGGATCCTTGAACATGTTGCCTGTGGCCACGGACACACGGTCGTGAAAGCCACGTTCATCGATGCAACGCTGCGCAATGCGATCCACCGGTGCCTGGTCCAGCACGGTTGCTTGCAGGTGCGGATGATGCGCGCAGAAGGAGCATGCGTAAATGCCGCTGCCGCCACCAATATCCAGCAGTCTCTTGCGTCCGGTGAGGTCCACCTTCTTCGCCATCGCCTGCGCGAGGTAGATACCGCGGCAGTCCATGGCGGCGGTGAAGCTGCGGGAGAACTCATCCGTCTCCATGGCTTTGTGCCAGTCCAGCGCTGCCTTGTCTCCACCCCAGTTCGCGGGTTTGTCGGTTTTCAGCACCTGCAGGTAGTCCTTTACAATCGGCCGGTCCTTTAGGGAGGCGTAGTAGGGCTTCAGATTCCACGGCGAGGCGCTTGTGAGATGCTCCACCGCTGTAGGTGTGGCGTGGTAGGTTCCATCACGGTTTTCCACGAAGCCATTCGCCGCGCAGAGCGTGAGCAGCACATCCAGCGGGCGCTCGGTGAATCCGAAGTGCGCAGCGATGCCATCCTTTGTGGAAGGATTCGCGTGCAGCCACGTGAAGAAGTCCAGATGCACCACCGCGGCGGTGATGAAGTCAGCGGCATACAGCCCATCGCGATAGCGGTAGGCGCGGATGGGATCCGTGGAGGGAACGGCAGTGAGGTCTAGCGGCATGTCGCGCATGGAAGCGCGAAGTCGCCCGGAGGAAAGCGGGAAGTGCAGGCCTGCCGCTATTCTGCCGCCCGTGCCTCGCAAATCATGAGCTGCCAGGAGACCTGGCCACGCCAGGAGTGGCGCTGCACCTTGATGGCCACATCCCAGGGTGGGGGGGGAGCGTCCTTTACAGGTGCGTTGAACCACATGGCGGGACGCATCTCCTTGCCCTGGCGCAGCATGAGCTTCCAGTGCTTCTCCTTCAGCACCTGGCCGGGAAGGTTTGGCTCCACGCGGCGGCACAGGAAGACCGGCTCTGGATTGCCCATGCCAAAGGGCTCCATACGCGCGTAGCCATCGAAGAAGGCCGGTGCGAGATCCGCGAGCCGGATCTCCGCATCCAGATGCAATCGCGGGGCCAGCTCATCCGAGCGGATCTGCGAGCGCACTCCTTCAATCATCGCAGCGCGGAAGGCGACGAGGTTGCTCTCGTTGAGAGAGACACCCACCGCCATGGGGTGGCCGCCACCTTTGTCCAGCAGATGACGGCAGCCGTCCAGCGCAGCCACGAGCGAGATGCCTGGCACGCTGCGTCCGCTGCCCTTGCCCGTACCGTGATCGTCAAAGGCCAGCATCAGCACAGGGCGATGATATTCACGCATGAGCCGTGAAGCGACAATGCCCACCACACCCGGATGCCATCCTCGGGAGCCGAGCACGATGCATTCGCCCTCGGCGAGCTCCGGCTCGGAGGCGAGCATGGCTTGAGCCTCGCGTTGGACGGTGTTCTCCACCTCCTGCCGTTCGCGATTGTGCAGGTCCAGCAGGTTGGCGAACTCATTGGCTTCCTTGGGATCCGTGCAGAGGAGAAGATCCAGTGCCGTCTGCGCGGTGTCCAGCCTTCCAGCCGCATTGAGGCGCGGGCCGAGACGGAAGCCAATGTGATGGGCCTGGACGAAACCATCCAGCCCGGTGATGTCCTTCAGCGCCTTCAATCCCACGCAACGGGTTGCACCAAGCACATCCAAGCCCTTGCGCACGAGTGCACGATTCTCCTCCTTCAGCGGTACCAGATCCGCCACCGTGCCCATGGCGACGAGGTCCAGGTGGTGCTTGAGATCAAAGTGGTCCAGGCGACGGGTCTTCAGCAGCGCATGCGCCAGTTTGAAGACGAGCCCCACAGTGCACAGATACGTGAAAGGGCCGCTCTCGCCCCGCAGCTTGGGATTCACCAGCGCGGCACACTCCGGCAGCCGGGGGGTGGGCTCATGGTGATCCACAATGATGCAGTCCACACCGTGCGCCTTCAGCCAATCTGCCTCTGCGATTGAGCCCGTGCCGCAATCAAGCGCGATGAGCAGGGTTGGCTTCCCATGCCGCTCGAAGCATCGCGCGATGCCATCAAGACTGAGGCCATAACCCTCCTCCATGCGCAGGGGAAGGAAGGCACGGGGATCCAGTCCATATGCCCGCAGCGTGTGGGTGAGCAGGGTGATGGAAGTCACGCCATCGACATCGTAGTCACCGTAGAGCACCACGCTTTCCTTCTTGTCGACAGCCTGGAAGATGCGCTCCACCGCCGTACTCATGTTCGGCAGCACGAAAGGATCTCCGAGATCGGAAAGACGTGGATTCAGGAAGGTCCGTGCGACGGCTTCGGCTTCATGACCGCGTAGTGCCAGCAAATGCAGCAGCAGCGGATTCAGCTCCCTTCCCAGCGGCCCTTGGGCTAGCGCCTGCACAGCGGCGGCATCTGGACATTGCAAGGACCAAAGGGGGGCAGGGACGGAAGACATCTAAGGGGACGTGGCAGCGTGAAACTCGATTTGCACGGATGCTAGCGGACCCATGGACGTCGTCCATGGGTTTTGTTTCAGATTGGGCGTTTCAGGCCATGCTTGGAGAAAATCTGATCCTTTTCGTTGCTCATTTTCGCATGTGGGGGTGAAATGGAGTCTCCAATGCCCACCCAGCCGCCAGATGAGGCCGGGCGTCTTCTTGTCGCTGCCCTGGATCATGCGCCGGAAGATCGTGAGGCGTTTCTTGTCTCGGCCTGCGGAGGAAATGCAGCGTTGCATGCCGAGGTTCGGGCTCTGCTGGAGGCTCATGCATCCATGCCAGCCGAGTTCATGGAAGAATCCGTGAATGAGGGTGACGGCTCGGGCCAACTCGATGCCACCATCCAGATCATTCCCGGCCCCCGAGCCCGACCCCACGAGTTACCCGCTCCAGAGAAGCCTGGTGAACGCATTGGGCGCTACAAGCTATTGCAGGAGATAGGCGAGGGCGGCTTCGGCACGGTGTGGATGGCGGAGCAGGTGGAGCCGGTGACCCGGCGCGTCGCGCTGAAGATCATCAAGCTGGGCATGGATACAAAGGAGGTCATCGCGCGCTTCGAGGCGGAGCGCCAGGCGCTGGCCATGATGGACCACCCGAACATCGCCAAGGTGCTCGACGCGGGTGCGACGGATCGAGGTCGTCCCTTCTTTGTCATGGAACTGGTGAAGGGGCTGCCCATCACGCAGTACTGTGATGAGGCCGGACTGGGCACGCGCGAGCGGCTGGTCCTGTTTCGCGACGTATGCGCCGCGATCAATCACGCGCACCAGAAGGGCATCATCCACCGTGACATCAAGCCCTCCAACGTGATGATCACTCTGTATGCTGACAAGCCGGTGGTGAAGGTCATCGACTTCGGCATCGCCAAGGCCACGCAGGCCAAGCTCACGGACAAGACCCTCTTCACCCGCTTCGAGCAGTTCATTGGCACGCCCGTGTACATGAGCCCCGAGCAGGCCAGCCTCAGCGCCGTGGATATCGATACACGCAGTGACATCTACGCCCTGGGCATCCTGCTTTACGAGCTGCTCGTGGGCAAACCTCCCTTCGACAGCAAGTCCCTGCTCTCCGCCGGCTATGAGGAAATGCGGCGCATCATCCGCGAGGTCGAGCCGGTGAAGCCCTCCTCACGCCTCAGCACCTTGCTCGGCGAGGAGCGCACGCTCACGGCGAAGGCACGCCACGTCGAGCCAGCGAAGCTGGATCGGCTGGTGGAGCCCGACCTCGACTGGATCGTGATGAAGGCCATCGACAAGGATCGCACGCGCCGCTACGAGACCGCGAACAGCCTCGCCCAGGACATCGCCCATTTTCTGGCCGATGAACCGGTTAGCGCCACACCACCCACCATGGGCTACCAGTTCCGCAAGTTCGCGCGGCGGAACAGAGCCGCGCTGCATGTCGCCGCCGCCATCGCCACCGTGCTGGTGGCCGCCACGGTGATGAGCACCTGGCAGGCGGTGCGGGCGAATCGAGCTCTGAACGAACTGCGCGATTCAGCCCCGGCCTTCGCGGAGCAGGCACGCGCGCTGGTGGCGCAGGAGAAGTTCGGCGAAGCCATCGAGAAGCTCGATTACGCCATCAAACTGCGGCCGGATGTGGCGGAGTATCTCCTGGCGAAGGCAGACCTGCTCCAGTGCCAGCTCAAGCTTGAAGAGGCTGCCACCGTGTATCGTGAAGCCCTGAGCCTGCAGCCTGACCTCATGCGCGCGGAGTCCTCCGCAAATCTGTGTGACGAGTTGCTCGCCGCAACGTCCAGCGGCGGCGGCAAACTCAGCCGGGAGAACCTGGCAAAGCTGCATCTCGCCATGCAGCAGCAGCAGCGGCCCGCGGCGGAGATCATGCCCGTGGCCAGAATGCTCGGCGATGAAAAAAAGCTGCTCGTCGACTACTGGCTCGCACGACTCAAGGACCTGCCCGTCTCCGCGGAAAAGCCGCTCAAGGATCGTCTCACCGTGCGCGAGGATGGACGCCTCGCGCTGGATCTCAGCGATACCAAGGTGCTCGACCTGTCTCCCCTCGCCACGGCGCCACTCGCGACACTCGATCTGTCCAAATGCAGAGATCTGACTGACCTCTCGCCCTTGCGCGATCTTCAACTGATTGAGCTGAACGTCGCCGAAACCCGCGTGGCGGACCTCACCCCACTGAGCGAGATACGTACGCTGGAGAAGCTGAATCTCTCCGGCAGCAAGGTCACCAGCCTCGCCGCGCTCAGCTCCCTGCGGCTGAGAAGTCTCATCGTTCGTGACTGTCCGATCCGCGACTTGAACCCGCTTCGGAAGATGCCGCTGGAAGTGCTGGATCTCGACCGTACGCGAGTGTCCGACCTGTCGCCGCTCGTCGGGCTGCCGATCAAGAGTATCTATTTGTCGTTTACTCCGGTGTTGGATTTCTCGCCTCTGGCCGGGCTTCCGCTGGAGAAGTGCGTCCTGCAGCACAACCGCGTCACTGACCTGGCGGTGTTTCGTGGCAAGCCGCTCAAGGAACTCACGCTCTGGGGATGCGTGAACGCGCGCAACTACAAGGTGCTCTCAGAAATCCAGACGCTGGAGCTTCTCCTGCTTCCCTCCGAGTTTCGCGAGTTGCCGGATGACGATCTCGCGGCCATCGGCTCTCTGCGCCTGCTTCCCAACCTGCGCCAGCTTGGAGCCACGGTCATGAACCGGATGGGCATCGCGGCCACCGGAGCGAAGGATATCTTCTGGCAGGATTGGGACCGTGAGCAGGCATTGGTTACGGCACTGCGCAGGAAGGGAATCAAGTTCACGCTTACCAAGCTGCCCACCGGTTCCTACAGGCTGGAAATGACCAGGCAGCCGATCACGGATCTCTCGATTCTCAAGGGCGCGCCCATCAGCGAACTCTCCGTGGAGAGCGAGTCGCTCGTGGATCTGGCGCCGTTGAGCGGGATGTCTCTTGCGCATCTCAAGCTGACCTGCCCGAAAGTCACCAACTTTTCTCCGCTCAAGGGGCTGCCGCTCCGCGAGCTCTATGTAGACGGCTGCCATAGCAAAGCGGACGTGGCCGTGCTCGCGGAGATGCCCACACTGGAAAGACTGACCGTGCCGATCGAGGCTGGGAATATCGAGGCACTGCGCAAGCTGACCAGGTTGCAGCTGATGGCCTTCAATCTCTCCCGCACGGATCTGCCTGCTTCCAGCGCAGACGAGTTCTGGAAGATGTATGACCTTTCGCTCAGGCTGCGCGCTGCGGGTGGCGCGATCCGGCGCATGAAGGCGCTGGACGACGGCACCTGGGATCTCGACATCGGCAACTCGAAATTGAAGGATGTCACGGCTCTCGCAGGGGCGCCGGTCAGTGCCCTGCGCATCGATGCCACGCAAGTCAAGGACCTCACCCCGCTGCGCGGCCTGCCTCTCAGGAGGCTGGAGATCGGCCATCTCGATATTCCCGATCTCAGCCCACTCCAGGGCATGGCGCTTCAGGAGTTTCAGGCGACCGAGGGTACGTTCACCGACATTTCGGTCCTGCGTGGCATGCCCCTCAAGAGACTTTTCATCGCCCGCTCCAAGGTTGCCAATCTCGAACCCCTGCGTGGCACACCTCTGACCTTTCTGAAAGTGCACGGCTGCGCGGCCCTTACGGACCTGTCACCGCTTCTGGATTGCAAGGATCTCGAGATGCTCACCTTCCCGCATCAGATAAAAGGCGTCACCGCGCTCCGCGTCCTGACCAGGCTGCAACGCATCAGTTACACGGAAAACGTCCAGGGTGAACCCGACAAGCCTGCGCAACAGTTTTGGGAGGATTTTGCACTGCCCTGGAAGTCGGCTCTCCAAGACGCCAACGTCGGCTACAATGCACTCAAACTTGACGACGGAACATGGAGTGTCCTCATTAATCCGTCGGCATTCAGCGACTGTTCCATGTTCAAGGGAGGGGACTCCATCAGCCGGCTTCACCTCAGCGCATGCAAGGTCAGGGATCTATCGCCGCTGCGCGGTTTGCCGCTGCGTTATCTCCACATTGGCGGCAATCCGGTCACCGATCTCAGCCCACTGCAAGGGATGCCGCTCACGCAGCTCTGGCTCTCAGGATCACCGGCCACCGACTTCAGCCCGCTGCGGGGCATGAGGCTGGAGTGTCTGACCGTCCACGGTTCGCAGTTCAGCGACCTCTCTCTGCTGGAGGGTATGCCGTTGAAAATGCTCGCTCTCGCCAAGTGCAAAAACGTGACGGATGTCGCCCCCCTGCTGAACTTTCCCGCACTCGAAGTGCTCTCGATTCCCCGGGACGCGCGAAACATCGAACTGCTCCGCAAGCTTCCGAACTTGAAGAGGCTGGCGTATGACGGCGGTTCGAAAAACTTCATTGCAGACAAGACCACCGCTGAGTTTTGGAAGGAGTATGATGAGGTGAGAGCCCCTCAATCTCAGCCTTGAGCGAGCCCTGCGGGCCGTGTGAGAAAAATCACTGGATCTCAGCTATGCCCCCGTCAGTGACGGCTCGATGGATGGTGTGGCTGCCCTGAAGGGGCTGAAGATTCTGACTCTGCACCGGTGCCCGAATCTCACGGACTATGGATTGATCAGGCTGGTGACACTCCGCGGTCTGATCAAGCTCGACCTGGGTTACACACGCCTGACGGATGCGGGTTTCAAGACGCTGAGCATGAAACTCGCCGACGTGGACGAACTCAACGTCGCTGCATCCGGTATGACAGATGGTGGCCTGGCCGGTCTGGAAAACATGCGCAAGATCACCCGCCTCACCGTTCATGTGCGCATGTGCACCGACCTCGGGACGGGATACATCCGCAGGGTCTCAGGGCTCAAGGTGATCTCCATCTATCAGCTCGAAACCCTCAATGCCAACCGTATGACAGCGCTGAGAAAGGACCTGCCCTACGTCGATTTCGGGCGGAGATAGCCTGCGGAGTCCGGCAATGCCTTCACTTGTGGCGCGGCGACTTGTCGCTAATCATGAGGCATGTCCAACGGCCCGCTTTCCACCAGCCTCTTCGCCCTTGCCAAGAAATACATCCCCGGCGGGGTGAACTCCCCCGTGCGCGCGTTTCGCAATGTCGGCGGCGAGCCCTTCTTCGTGCGCCGTGCCAAGGGCTGCCGCATCTGGGACGTGGATGGCAAGGAACTCATCGACTACGTGGGCACCTGGGGCCCTGCCATTCTGGGACATGCCCCGCTGCCGGTGATTGAGGCCATCCACAATGCAGCGAAGGATGGCGTGAGCTTTGGTATTCCCAACCCCTACGAGGTGGAGATGGCCAAGCTCATCTGTGAGTGGGTGCCCGGCGTGGAGAAGGTGCGTATGGTGAACAGCGGCACGGAGGCCACCATGAGCTGCATCCGCCTCGCGCGTGGCTTCACCGGTCGTGACCGGATTGTGAAATTTGATGGATGTTACCATGGCCATTCGGATGGGCTGCTCGTTGCGGCAGGCAGTGGTGCGCTCACTCACGGCCGACCGGACAGCGCCGGTGTGCCTGCCGCCTATGCGGACCTCACCACCGTGCTGCCGTACAATGACGTGGCCGCACTGGAAGAATGCTTTGAGAAGATGGGGCATGAGATCGCCGGTGTCATCGTGGAGAGCTATCCTGCGAATGCCGGTCTCATCCTCCCGCAGCCGGGCTACCTGGCAAAGCTGCGTGAGATCACCCAGAAGCACGGTGCGGTACTCATCTTCGATGAAGTGATGACCGGCTTCCGCGTTGCCAAAGGCGGTGTGCAGGAACTGGAGAACTATTCCCCGGATCTCACTGCCATGGGCAAGGTCATCGGCGGTGGCATGCCCGTCGGCGCCTTTGGTGGTCGCAAGGACATCATGGACATGCTCGCGCCGGACGGTCCCGTGTATCAGGCCGGGACCCTGAGTGGCAATCCCGTGGCCATGGCCGCCGGCCTCGCCCAACTCCGTGAAATGGAGAAGCAGCAGGGCTGGAAGCGCCTCGACGAACTCGGCGCCATCATGGAAGAAGCCGTGCTCGACACCCTCAAGCAAACCGGGCGCAACTACCAGTGGTACCGCGTCGGCAGCATGTTCTGCCTCTTCTTCACTGAGACCCCGGTGCGTAATCTCACGGATGCCAAGACGAGCGACCTCGTCTCCTTCCGCAAGTTCTTCCACCACTGCCTCGACAAGGGCGTGTATTTTGCCCCTTCGCAGTTCGAGACCGGCTTCATCAGTACTGCTCATGCTCCGGAAGATCTGGCGCGCACGGCGGAGGTGGTGAGGGAGGCGTTGCTGGCACTATAGCAAGAATGGCGCTTCACGAGGTGGGACTCTAGCAATGATATCGGATGGCGCGTTTTTCATCGCGCCATCCATCCCTTGGCACCGCGCTGAAACGCTATTTTTTCAGCCAATAGGAGACGGCTTCTCTCCAGGCTTCATTGATCATGGTTTCATCTTCCGAGAGTCTGGAAATGGTCTTTTCAAGCGAAGCGACGACCAGGTGAAATAGTTTTGGATTTGAGGCCTCGGGCACCACACGGCCAGAGGCCCAACCGTCGAGACAAATTCGCATATTGCCGAGCATGATTGTGCCCAAATCGATTTTGGTCAGGGAGTCCGTTGAGCCGCTTCTCATAGCCGTGTTGCCTGCGGTGTAGTTGCGATTGAAGTACTCCTTGATCGCCTTCTTCTCGGATTCTGATATCTGAATTTGGGAGCCATCGGTAAAAGGCTTTTCGTAAGGGGTGCGCATGGCCCGGCTGACCGCGTCCAGCTTGGCTTCACCCACCGCTTTCATGGTTCGCTCGACACCCTGAGCATGTGCTTGCGTCAGTGCTTCAAGGTCGGTCAAGCCTGCCACGTCTAATTGCTGCCTCAGGTAGAATGTGTAAAACTTCTTCCGCTCAGGAATGTCCAGTCTTTGATCGTGAAGGGCATCTATCAATCCAAGGACAGTGATTCGTCCGCTTATCGATGCCGTGCCAATTTTGACTTCTGACTCTGGGCTGGCGGCAATGTCTCCCGGCATCCAAACAATCAGAGCGAACAGTGTTACCACTTTCTGAAGGGTGGTTGGCATAAGCCAGAATGTGTCCAAGTTTGTCTTTGGACAAGTACGGAATGAGAGCTGCCGAGCTTGGAGACCTCAGCTGCGGCATGGCTCCCGAAAGCATGCACTGCGCGCTTCCAAAATTACTGCCCCGCCTTTACAGTAAGCCAGATCGTCGGCCCCGAGTCGCGCAGTGACGTCCCTCGCAGGGTTTCCCCTCGCAGCGGGCCCTCCACACGTTGAAACTTGGGCGGGTCAGACTTGTCCCAGATCGTTACGTTGACGGGCTGGCTGGCAGCAGAAGCATTGGCCGCGGCCTGGATTTTCAATTCCACTTCTCCACCCTTCTCAGGCACAGGCGTTTCCGGACAGAAGACACCCGTAGGTAGATTGCCCATGCGCACGGCAAGTGGTCCTTTGAAGCCATTGCGGAAGTTGAATTTGGCTTTGAGGCTCACGGTCTTTCCCGCGGTGAGGACAATGGGCTTGGCATCTGCCAGTGCTACGCTGTAGCCGGGTTGCGGTGGTCCGATCTCCAGCACATAGGACGCATCATCGCTGCCCTTGTGAAAGAGATCAGATACGATGACCTGATACACCCCATCCATTGGTGCATTCCATTGGAGTTGGGGGTCAGGCGAATTTCCGGAGTCATCCGAGGTGGAGGAAAACTTGCCATCCGGCCCCTCAATCTTCAGCAGGGAATCCAGCGGCAGTCCGAGCTCTTTCGACCACACGCGTGCCCCCATCCGATCGCCTTTCTTCAGCGTGATGGCATAGCGGTCCACATCCTCTTTGCCTGTGATTCGGCCACCCATGCATCCAGCTTCCACGGGTGTCGCTTGTTCCTTGGTATCGTTCGGCTCCTTCTCGGTTGCTGGAGCTTTGTCGCAAAGCACGATCTGAAGGGGGGCGAGGGTATTGGGGAGGGAAATTTGAGCAGTGCCATCTTCAATGTTGCGAAGCTGCGCACTGTCGATTGTCGTCTTCAACTTGCTCTGGTCAAGATTGTGGCCATGCAGTGTCAGCTCTGTCTTCCCACTTTTCATCACCGCGGCAGGGAAGAGTTGTGTCACCACCGGACCGCTGCTGAGATGCAGGCGATACACCATGGTTGCACTCCCCGTGAAGCGTTCATCCGCGGTGGGAGGGTGGGAGAAACCGGCGATCTGTACCATGTAGCGCCCGTCTTTGGGTGCTTTGAAGACAATGACAGGATCCAGATTCCGTCCGTCACTGGCGGTGAGCACGCGTTCACCGGCTTCGTTCACCACATGCGCCATCACATCGACGCCGGAGCCAAGTGTGTACGCCTCTACCATGCCCACGAGAGTCTGGCCCTCGCGGAGTTTGAGTGAGTATCCGTCGACATCGCCACCCTTGTCGAGCTTGCCATTGATGCACACAGGCATCTGCTGCAGCACCTGTGGCTTCTCCCAGGCGTCATTCGGCTCGGATTCTGTGATCTCCGGCAATGTGCCCACGCTGAACCAGCGCGGCTCGGAGGCGCCATCTTCATTCACGGCATGAATCAGGTAGAGCCCTGGCTTCGTCTCCGCACTGAGGGAGACATTCCACTCCCGTTTCTTGCCGGATGGTGTGAGCGTGAGACCGGGAGTCTCCGTCCAGAGCGTTGCCTTGTCATCCAGTTTCCCGCTGGCGGCTATTGTGAAGGTGGAGCCCACCTGGCCGCCAGCAGGGAATAGCGCCTGCAAAGTAGGCACCTCCGCACGCAAAGAAACTCCAGCCGAGAGAGCCAGTGCTCCAAGTCCCATCAACCAACGATGCACACGCACTCCCACGCAGAGCCTCACGCGAAGAGTTCCTTGATCGGCTTGCCGCCATTCACGAGATGCACCGGACGCCCCGTGCTGGTGTGCAGGAGTTGATGCGGATCGACACCAAGCTTCGTGTACAGCGAGACGGCAAAGTCCTCAGGTGAATAGATGTTCTCGGAGGCGTAGTAACCCTTCGGATCCGTGGCGCCCACAATCTGTCCGCCGGGAATGCCTGCGCCTGCCATGAGCACGCTCATGGCTCCCGGCCAGTGATCGCGGCCCGCATCCTTGTTCACCTTTGGCGTGCGACCGAATTCTCCAAGGCAAATCACCAGCGTGCTGTCCAGCATGCCGCGCTGATCGAGGTCCGTGATAAGGCCGCTCAAACCGCGATCCAGCTTGTCCGCATAGCTGTCCTTGTAGCCTTTGAAGAGGGCGCGGTGATGGTCCCAACCACCCCAATACGCCACGGTGAAAGACACACCCACCTCCGCCAGACGACGTGCAAGAAGCAGGCGCTGTCCGAAATCATTCTTCCCGTAGAGCTCACGGATTTTCTCCGGCTCCTTGCTCAGATCAAAGGCAGCCTGTGCCGTGGGCGAGGTCACGAGCTCCATGCCCTGCTGGTAGAACTGGTCAAAGCCCACGGTGGGATCCTCCGCCACCTGCTCGTGGATGCGCTGCATGCGATCCAGCGAGGCGCGCAGGTCATTGCGATTCATCGCGCGCCCTTCGCTGATGCCTTCTGGAATGGCCACGTCGCGCACGCGGAAAGATTTGGCACTTGGGTCCCCGCCAATCACAAAGGGGGCATGCTGCGCACCGAGGAAGTTCGGACCACCCGAGCGCGAGACACTGGGCAGGCTCATGTACGCGGGCAATCCTCCGCGCACGCCACGTTGATGGGACACCATCGATCCGAAGGAAGGATGGAAGCTCACAAACGCCCCGCAGCCCACCGGAACCGGAGTGGGCGAGCCCGTCATCAGGTAGTGATTGCCACCGCCATGGTTCGGATCCTTGTGGCAGATGGAACGGACGACGCTGAACTTGTTGAAGGTCTTCGCCAGCAGGGGAACCGTCTCGCTGAAGTGCACGCCGGGCACGCACGTCGGGATGGACTTGAAGTCTCCGCGAATGTCCTGCGGCGCGTCTGGCTTCGGGTCAAAAGTCTCGTAGTGCGAGGGACCACCGTCCAGCCACACCAAGATGCAATTGATCTGGTCCGGGCTCGCCTTGCCCCGTGCCTGGGCTGCCTGAGCCCTCAGCGTGAGGATATCCGTGAAGGCAAGACCACCCAACGCGCCGAAGCCGACCTGCAGGAAGTCACGGCGGCCGAGGCCATTGCAGTTGGTCTTGAAGAAACTCATGAACGGGGTGGAGGAGAGTAGGAATACGGCCCGGCGGGCGGTCTTCTTTTCAGTGGTTGAAAACGAACTCGGCGGAATTGATGAGCGCCCAGGCGAGGTCCCCGATGGCGTTCTGCCTGTTGGCCTGAGGCTGGTTCAGGAAGCGGATGGAGGTGCGAAGCTCCTCCTCGTCCGGCAGACGGCAGTACAGTGTGAGGTACAACTCGGAAACCAGATCGATGTCCGAGATGTCACGCTTCGCGAGCTGGCCAATGCGGCTGTCCGCACTGTTGAGCTTCTCCTGGATGTCGGAGGAATTCATCAGGTGCAGCGCCTGGATCACACTCGACTTGCGCTCACGCTCGCAGGGACACTCCTGGCTTGCATTGGGGCGGCCAAAGGCATCCAGGAAATCCGAGTCGATCTTGTAGTTCCAGGTCTGCACGGCGCGCGATTGCGGAGGCAGGCCGTTGTACTTGTCCTTCATGCCAGTGGCATCGCACACAGCATCCAGCAGCACCTCCGCGCTCATGCGGCGCTTGATGCCACGGGAGTAGTTTTTCGTGTCTGTCACATTGTGCTCATTCGGTTGGGTGCTGAGCTGGTACGTGCGCGAGTTCACAATGGTGCGCATGAGGTGCTTCATATCAAAGCCATGCGCGATGAAGTCCTGCGCCAGCCAGTCCAGCAGCGCTTCATTCGTCGGTGGATTGGAAACGCGGAAATCATCCACCGGATCCACGATGCCGCGCCCGAGGAAGTCCGACCAGATACGATTCACAATGGCGCGAGCGAAGAACGGATTGTCACTGCCGGACATCCAATCGGTGAGGCCTTTGCGCGGATCCTGCCCTTCCACATAAGGCATCTCGGGACCATCGGGCACCTTGGGCGTCATCACCGCATCCGTTACGGGGTGGGTGACTTTCCCACCACTGCCGTACCACACGTACTCTGGTTCACCGGAGATGGGAGCGGAGATACCCTGGCCCTTGCGCTTCATCTGGCCAAAAAAGGCGGCGAGCTGGAAGTAGTCCTCCTGGGTCCACTTCTCGCTCGGATGATGGTGGCACTTCGCACAGTCCAGACGCACACCGAGGAAGATTTGCCCCACGAAGGAAGTCGCATCGACGGGGTCGCGCTTGTCACGGTACACCGCTACTGGTCCGTACTCATGGCTGCTGCCCTCTGCAGTGAGCAGCTCCTTCACCATGGTGTTGTAAGGCTTGTTCGCGCGGAAGCTCTCGCGAAGCCACTGGTCGAGCAGGTAGACCGGCTTCACGCCCACGCGCGAAGGATTGGGCCGGATGAGGTCGCCCCATTTCACCGCCCAGTGGTCGGCGTAGTTGGGATGCTCCAGCAGTTCATCCACGATGCGCGTGCGTTTGTCGACACGCGTATCGGCCAGGAATTTCCGTGCCATCTCCGGCGTGGGCAGCATGCCGATGAGGTCGAGCGAGACTCGACGCAGGAACTCCGCATCCGAGCAAGTCTCAGAAGGCAGCAGGCCCAGCTTGCGATGCCGCTCGTACACCAGCCGATCGATCTCGTTGTTCACCGGCAGCTTTGTATAAAGCTCCTCGGGCAGGACCTTGTCTGAGGGAACGGTGATGCGCGCGACATCCACCAAGCCCATGTAGCGCACGACGATCACACCTTCGCCGCTCACCTTGCCCACCGTGACCACGCCCTGCTCATCCACGGAGGCCATCTCCTTGTCTTGGGAGAGGTAGTCTGCGAGGCGAGTGACATCGCGGGTCTTTCCATCCGAGTATGTGGCGGTGACTTTGAGCGTCTGGCTCGCAGCTTTCGCATACGTCTTCTCGCGCGGTTCCACGGCTACCGAGGTGAGCTTCGTCTCGATCTCAGAAGAGAAAGGCACACCCTGCTGCATCCAGTCGATAAGGATACGATAGGCTTCGCTATCCTTCTTGATGCGTTCGCCGCCCTCATGAGTGACTGCGCCTGTGGCCTTCTTCATCAGGAGGCTTTCCTCAGGAGCGGCCAGAAGGAGACGCCGACCGCGATCGTCGCTCACGATCTCATTGTAGTCGTGCTTCGGATCGTAGCCGAAGACGGAGAGCTTGAAGTTGTTTTGCCCCTCTGGCTTTGCATGGCAAGTGCCCGCCGCGCAGCCCGCTTTCATGAGATGTGGCATCACGTCATTCGTGAAGCTCACCGGGTCCGCCGCACGCACCATCACACCTGGCGACAGGGTCGCCAGAAGCATGGGGAGCAGCAGGTTGCGGGGCATTTGGAAATTACGGGAAAGGGCTTGGTTTCTTGCGATGGCTACTTGGGCTCAAGTTCACCTTTCGGCTGGCCTGTGGCAGCATCCCAAATGTAGACCTTCCCATTGAAGGCGCCTGCGAAAACACTCTTCGCATCGCCCGTAATGGCCACACTGGTGAGGTTCTCATTCACCGTGGTGAGCTTCTTCTCCTTGCCGGTATCGCTGCGCTGTTCCCCGGTGTGTTTGGTGAGTTCCGTGTACACGCTGCCATGGCCCTTCTCGGTGACCACGGCCAGCGCCTTGCCGTCAGGGGTCCAGGCCAGCGCGGTATAGACGGTCTTCTTGTCGCCCAGGGATACGTCCTGCTCCTTGCTTTTCACATCCCAGACTTTCACTTCCCGATCCGCGCCTGCGGTGGCAATCTGGGTGGCGTCTTTGTTGAAAGCGACGGCGAGCACATGGTTGGTGTGACCTTCATAGATGGCCACGAGTTTCAGCGTTGCGAGGTCCCATAGCTTCGCGAGCTTGTCCGCGCTGCCGCTCAGCAAGCGGTCACCTGAAGGAGAGAGGCGCAGGGCATAGATGGTGTCTTCATGTGCCTTCCATGTGCCAGAGAGAGTGCCGTCCTTGAGATTGAACTTCCGCAGGAAGCCCGCGCCGCCCGCTTCGCCATCGCCGGCGAAGAGAGTCTCACCCGTCTTGTCCAGCGCAAGGGCAGTGATGCTGCCAAGCAGCGGACCGTTCAACGTGCGCACCTGCTGGTGAGTGATGGTGTCCCATACCATGATGCGCTGGTAACCGCCTGTGATCAGCTGTTTGCCATCCGGCGTCCAGGCAAGGGACTGCACCGGTTCAGTGTGACCGCCTTCGAGCTTTCCCGCGACGGGACGTTCCGGTTTGGTCATGTCGATCAAAATCACGCTGCTACCGCGGCTGTACGCCAGCAGCTTCTCATCGGGTGAGAGGGCCACGGCCAGCACGGGCTGGTAACTCTGAGGTGGAGGAGCAAGTTTCACCGGCCTGGCTACGGGCGCCTCATCGAAGACTGAGGCATCCCAAACTGCGCCGCCATCGATCCAGGATTTCAATGCAGCCACATCCGTGTCAGCGAGCTGCTTCTTCGGCGGCATGTGGGGATCGCCTTCCTTCAGCACGACTTGATAGAGCAGGCTGTCTGCGCCTTTGCCAGGCATGATGGGGCTTCCATTGTCACCGCCCACCATCATCTTTTCATGGGTCGTGAGCAGCAAGCCTCCCTTCGCCTTGCCCGGCTTGTGGCAGCTCACGCACTGGTCCCGCAGCACACGCATGGCCGCTTTCGTGTCTGCCCCTGCTTCCGAGTTGAATGCCATCATCCCCATCGCAGCCAGCAGGCTGATGCGGTGAATGGTAAGGCGGGGCAGGAAGGACATGACAGGGGAAAAGCCGGAGGGAGGGACCTTCGACAACACTACGTCGGAATTGTTATTTCAGGTCCAGCCGTGCTCCATACATATTGGTCCCGCCAGTGCCTTCGAACGCCTTCGGCCCGAAGGTGGCGGGCAATGTGCACGAGCCGCCAAACACAAGGCCCCGCTCCGGGTGCCAGACCATAGTGTAGGCATTGTCACCCTTGGCCCCACCCGCCTGAACGATCCATTGCAGGGTCCCCTTGGCGTCCAATGCAGCCACGTAGATATCGGTGGCCCCTTTGGACGCCAGCGTCTGCCCGGCGAAGGTGGCCGTGGCGCTGAATTCACCTGTGACAAAGACCGTTCCCTTGTGGTCCGTGGCTGCACCGAGACAGTAGTCGACGGCAGGCCCCTGAATCACGCGGCTCCACTGCAAGTCACCACTGGCGCTGTAGTGTGCGAGCAGGCCATCGCTGTCCTTGTCGCCTGTGGTGTGATAGACTGTATCACCCACCGTGGCCTCTTTCTTGAACATGCCCGCAATCCACGCGCGACCGGAGCTGTCTACCGTGAGCTCATGGGCCCCGGCTCCTGCGCAGGTGCGCACCCACTGCGCCTTGCCTTCCGCATCGAGCTTGATGAGCAGGGTGGATTGTCCCTTCGCCGTGCTCAGGGGCAATCCTCCAAAAGTACCTGCGCCGCTCGTGGAGCCGGCGAGGTAGATATTGTCAGCGCCGTCCAGCGCCACGCCGTGTCCGCTGCTGGAATCCTTGCCTTCCGAGGCCTTCACCCATTTGAGCGTGCCGTTTGCATCATACTTCGCGCAGAAGATGGGACGTCCCGTGCCCGGCACCACCGTCTCACCGAACTTGCTCTCGCCAGACACAGCACCGGTGACGATAACATCCCCGTGGCTGTCCAGGGCGATGCCATGCCCGTAGTCGTACCCCTTGCCACCGGCAGTGCGTACCCACAGCAGCTCACCGTTGGGGGAGTACTTCGCCACAAAGATGTCGTAATCGCCTGCGTTGGGCAGTGCCTTGCCATCCACCAGGACATCGGTGCTCTGGTAGTGGCCGGTCACGTAGACATGCCCGGTCTTGTCCGCGACTACGCCATAGCCGCGATCCACCTGGCTGCCGCCCAGATTGCGTGCCCACAGGAAGCGGCCCTCTTTGTCGAGCTTGGCCAGCACAAAGTCCATGCCGCCTTTGCTCTTCATCTGAATTTCGCCAAACGAACTATCGCCCGTCACTTCGCCGGCAAGGAAGACATTCCCCTCACGGTCGAAGCAGATGGCTCGCGTCTTTCCGTTCTTCACTCCGACGCCGTGACTCATCCACGCAAATTCCGGTGCTTCAGCACAGAGAGCGGAGAGTGGGGCTGTGGAAATGACGAGCGCGGCGACGAGAAACTTCATGGGGAGAGAAGTCATACGCCGCCAGGGACTTACCCACTGACACGATTGTCCGCGATCATGGTACAATCCTCTCCAGCAGCGCCTGAATGTCTGGGAAGAGCGGTCTTTCGGCGGGTGTTCCCAGGCAATGGGCCTGCAGGATCCGCATCTGGTCCACGGCACTCGATTCGACAGCGTCGACCGTGCATCGATCCAACAGCTCTTCCAGCAGCACTCCGAAGGCGCGCACCTCCAGGCGCTCCAGCGCGAGCTTCAGACCGGGGTCGCCCTGGGGCACGAATGTCGCACCGCCGAAGTCCGTGATGCGGCACCGGCCATCCTCGTGATGGAGGATGTTGTGCGCATACAGGTCTCCGAGCATCTGGCCGCGCGCATGCAAGTGGGCTCCCACGGAAGCGGCACTCAGGGCGATGCTTTGCGCCGTTTCCAGGGTGAAGGTTTGGCTGGGGGCGTAGATGTCACGAGTGCAGCTCTCAAAACTCGGCGGTCCCGCCAGATTCATGAAGCCTTCATCCAGCAGGGACATCACCAGTCCGTGCGCTCCCTCGGGGTGCTGCGTGATGCGACCCAGCACATCCACAAAATTCTGGTGGCTGCCCGCCGCCAGCGCTGCGGCCATTTCATTCTCAGGCAGCCCGTCGCTGGTCATCGCACCTTTGAAGACTTTTACCGCCACGGGTTGTGCTTCACATCCATTCTTGGAGTGCCATTGAGCTCTTGAGATGCGGCCGGAGGCACCCTCGCCCAGCAGCTTATCCAGTTGCAGCGTACTCCATGGGATGTCCCTCATGGGGATATCATCTGAGGAAGGCGCGGGGGCCATGGGATTCCCTGCAAATGCCAGCCATGCCAGACGCGGCAGTGAGGTGAGCCACGAGGGCAGGTGCCCGAATTCATTGGCTGCGATGCGCAGCAGTTCCAGGTGTGTGAACTGGGCAAAGCACTCCGGCAGGTTGCGGAGCCGATTGCCGGAAAGCATCAGCTTTTGCATCTGCGTGCAGTGTCCAAGCGACTCTGGCAGCGTCTTGATGCGATTGTCCGTGAGAATCAACCAGCGCAAGTGCTCAGGAAAGGGGATGTCTGGCACAAGCTCAATCTGGTTCGACTTGAACCCCACCATGCGCAGGCTGGGGCACTCGCCGACAACCTCAGGGAAGGTGGTGAACTCATTTGAAGAGCAGAACAGGATGCGCAGTTTGTGCAGCCGCGGCAAGTCCTCCGGTAGCGAAGACAAGGCGTTGCCCGTGAGATTCAGGATTTCCAGTGTCTCTGAGTGTTCGAACACCTCCCGGGGCAATTCTGTGAGGCCGCAGCTCAGATCCAGCCGTGTTGCGTTGACGAGATTGCCGGAGCGAAGGATTTGAAGATTCTCCTGGGACATGCGCAGAAAGCTATGCCCTTCCGTGGAATGGCTTTCACTTCCCGTCAATCGATGGCTTTCAGCGAAGCCAACTTGGGATGCTTTGCAGAAGGCCGCCCGCTATTTCTGTGTCGCCGATTTCACATACAGCGCACTGAAGCGGATGTCCTTCTTCTTCGCCCCCTCGAAGATCACGCGGAGACGAATGCGCTCGGGCAAGTCTGTGATGCCAGTCTTGCCTGCCCACGAGATGGGTGTTTGAAAGCCGCTCTCGCGGACCACCGCCGAGTTTTTGCCTGAGTAGTTTTCCAGGGGGCGCATCTGGGCATCGAGCAATTCCACGCGCAGCCCGGCCTCATTGCTGAGTCCATCCGCATTCACATGGAATTCGTGAGGAGTGCCCGCCTTGGTGTTTACAGGTGCGGTGACGAACTCACTCTGTACCACGGGAAGTTGGTAGTCCCCTGGGCCTTGTCCGGCTTCTTCAAGCACCAGATCGCCGAAGCGATCCCGGGGTAGCACGGCAATACCCACACCCCCGCGCGGTGGTTCTTCCTCCCAGTGCCGTGGATCCCACGCGCCGTAGTAGACGTAGGTCTGTTCTTCCACGTTCTGGAATCCCTGTCCTTGGATCAAGCCTCCCTGATCCCAAGCTCCGTCATCACCGCGTTTCAGGAAGGTCCACTCATGCGCTGGCTCGCGGAATGCCACGCCGTCATTGCTCACGGCGAAGCCGAGGTCGATGGTCACATCCTTCCACTCCCTGGCGCCATGCCAGATGCCGAAAATGCCGAGCAGGACATTACCACGATTCCACACACTGATGCCTTCGTGCACCTGCTCCCCTTCGCGGCTGCGACCTGACCCGAGGAGGGTGTGCTGCTGTGGCCGCACGAGGCTGATGGCGCTGGTCTGTGACCAATTCTTGAAGTCGGGAGACTGGTAGACGCGTGCGACACGACCGTGATACGGGCGCGGGGCATCCATCGAGTTCTGACCGGAGGCAAAGAACATCCCATCCCACTTATACAGACCACCGCTCGGCTCGAAGTGGATCTTGGGCAGCACGAGATCATCCTCAGGCAGCTCTGCTTTGACGGATTTTACCGGCCTTTCCATTTTCCACGACAAGCCATCCGTGCTCACGAACGGTGCCAGCGTGCCGAGGCGTCGTTCCTGCCTGAAATACACATGGGAGGAGATTTTGTACCGTCTTGCCGGATCGGGATCTTCATCATCCCTGAGCACCTTCACATTCACAAATCCCAGCGGGTACGGATCCGTGGAGATGATGTTGTTGTCCTTGTTCCCGTGGAACTCCACGAGCCCGAGGTTTGGCTTCACCCACCTTACCCCGTCATCACTCTCTGCATAGGCGGCCCTCCAGCGTGCTGAGGCGACCTTGTTTTCCTTGTCGTCGTCGAAGGCCACATACCACATGCGGAACTTGCCGTTCTCGCGAATGACGGATCCATAGAACTGCACGCCGCGCGCATCTGCAGCTCCAGGCGCACCACGCGGCACCACGGGATTGGCCGGGTGCTTGGTGGGAGTGCGCATCTCCAGCCGCAGATTCTGCACGTGAGGAATGGAGACGCTGTCGAAGGCGAAGATGGTCGTGGCTTTGGTCTCGTCGAAATACTCCGCTGCGACGGAGGTGCTCGCAAACATCAGCGCGCAGGCGGGGGCCAGCAATCTTCGAAGGCACAGAGTAGACAGCTTCATAGTCATTGGGGCTGGGGGTTCTCCACGTACACAGCAAAGAGACGGGTCTTTTCCTGATTCTCACCCGACCAATTGATCCGGACACGGATGGGGCCGCCGACCTTTTCGACGGACTTCCGGCCCTGCCAGACAGCCGGCAGACGCATGCCTGACTTGGCCTCGAACGGCGTGAAGTCTGCGGCGGTATATCCGGGCAGTGGTCTGAGTTGCTCATCCAACAGTTCCACCGTGAGGTTTCCAGAGTCAGACAGACCGGTGGCATTCACATATACCTTTGCCCCTTCGTCCACAGTGGCGATGGGGCTTGAGATGCAATGCGCTTGTTTCGCTTCCGGAACGGGAGCGAAATAACCAAGCCGATCCCGCTGCCATGTCGCCACACGCACACCGGTGGGACTGTTGCGATCGACTTCGGTCCAGATGCCGTAGTACACAAAGGTGCGGTCGCCGATGTTGTGAAAGGCCTGTCCTTGTGTGAGCCGGGGCTCGGCACGGTCATCTTCTTCAAAGGAGGGGATGATCTTGAAGTCGGGCAGCGGTTCCTTGAAGTGGATGGCGTCGTTGCTCACCACCAGTCCAATGTCGACCACGGCGGTGCGGCGGTCATTGGTTTCATTGTGGTACTGGCCGTAGAATCCCAGCAGTACATTGCCACGGTTCCACACGCTGGCTCCCAGGTGCACCTGCTCTCCGCGATGAAACTCAAAGTCCTTGATAGGGCGTGGTGGGAGGTCGTCGCGACGGAAGCTCACGTGTCCCGCCGTGGTCCAGTTCTCGAAATCATAGGACGCCAGAGTGACCATCATGCGCTTCTGGGCTCTCATGTAGCCACGAATCTGGATGGGATGCGGCACCGGTCCGCCATGGCCATAGATGTAGTAGGCGCCGTTGTGCTTGACCAAACCAGTCGGCTCCAGGTTGCCACCGCCGAGGATGTCTTTCCCTCCGGCCACACTCTTCCACCTCACCCCATCCGCGCTCACGGCAGCGGGTTTCATCTCCGGGTTCACTTCACGCACCATCTTGAAGCGGCGCTCGGGATCCGGATCTTCGGGATCATAGAGCACCAGGACAATCATGCCTCTCATCGCCTGCTCACCATCAATGGCACAGAGGTTGTTTTCCTTGCTGCCGTTGTAGTCCACGAGACCCAGCTTGGGCTTGGTCCACTCCGTGCCGTTCTTGGAGACGGCGTAGCACACCTGCCGTGCTTTTCCGTCGAAGCCGGAGTACCACATGCGGTACTCGCCATCCACGTGCAGGATGGTGCCGCAGAAGTAGGCGCGTGGGAAATCCGGGTCACCTTTCTTTCCGATTGGCATGACGGGAGTGCCGGGATGCTCTGGATCAAAGCCGATGCTCGGCGCGTGAGCGGACTTGTGGCCGGGAACAAGCGTGAGGATCAGGCCCTTTGAAAAAGGAATGCCGTAGTCATCAAATGGGAACAGCACTGTCTCCGAAGTCTGCGCCTTAACGTTGTCCTGCGCGGGAAGATAACCGAGTGCAGGCAAGCATACGACCGCCAGCGCATGGACGATAGTGCGACGAGAGAGAGGGAGTCTCATGGTGCGGGAAAGGGTTCACTTTTCCAGGTGTCATCATGGTGGGAGCCGAAGAGATCCGTCTGTGGCAGGAGCAGTTCAGGCATGTTCCCTGCACCCATGGGTTCAGTGAGCGGATAGTGGCGGGCGGGAACGCCCATGGCCAGGGTGTGGGGTGGCACATCTTTGTTCACCACCGCGCCCGCGGCAATGAAGGAGCCGCGCCCGATGGTGATACCCGGGCAGATGGTTACTCCTCCGCCGATGGTGACGTGATCTTCAATGCTCGCACCTTCCACCGGGGCAGCGCGACGCATGGGCAGGCGGTCGTTCAAGAATGTGGTGCAAGGTCCGATGAAGACCATATTGCCAATCACTGTGGTGCTGGGGAGATAGACATGCGCCATGATCTTCACGCCATCGCCGATGCGCAACCGGCCCTCCAGGGTGCACTTGTGATGCACCACACACCGGTTGCCGATGGTCACCTCGCCCCGGATCAGCACCTGATGCCCGCATTGGAAGCGGTGACCGATCGTGGTGTTTGCATAGATGATGGAGCCGGAGCGGATGATCGCGTGGTCGCCGATGCGGGTGGGCTTCGAATCTCCGGGATAGCGGTAGCCAAGGATCACGCCGGGATCCACCTGCGCGTCAGCGCCCAATACATAGAAGCTATCATTTGGACTGGGCTGCTCCATCGTTGGCGAACCGGTTGAGGATTTCCACGCCTTTGGTGGCGAGCACATCGCCCGCGGGCCTTTGATAGGGCGCGCGAAAGCGGCTGTAGCGGTAGTGCGCACTCATGTATTCACCGTCGCCGGTGTTTGGACCATCGGTGAGATAGCCGTAGGACACATTGGTGTAACCGCAGGGAATGGTGAGAGGCAGCTTCGAGCCCGCACGCATCTGGCGGCCGATTCCTTGAAATGGTTCGAACGGCATGCCAACGATGCCCACGTCCCCGAGACGAATCACGTACAGCTCCACTTCGAGATGTCTGTCGATGGTATCTGCTTTCCCCTGCAGATGCATCTCCAGCGCCCAGCGGCTCCATGGTAGCACGCCTTCGATCAGCTTCCCCCGATACACCGGTGACAGTTCGCGAGGGAAATTCAACCCGGCGCATGAAAGTGTGTTTTCATCACCTGCATTGGCGCGCCTGATGAAGTCCTCCATTTCCGCGATCTCGGAGTGGAGTGTTTCCCGTGAAGGAAGAAGCGCCAGGGGGATCTGCGCCTTCGTCACTTCATAGTCGAAGCCGTCGCGAGCAGAGGGTTGCAGCATCTCCAGTGCCTTCACATAGCTGTCGCCCAGCATCTTCCCATACTTGGTGGAGAGTGCGACGTCTCCTCGGAACATCCCCTTGGAATTCACATCCCCTGCGCAGCCCTGCAGGAAACTCACGGGGCTTGGGCTTGCTGGATCGAGGTGCTGCGCTACGACATCGCATGCCACCTGCGGCCAGTCACCAAACACGATGGGCTTCTCTGGATGATAACACGTGCAGGGGTGTCCAGTGAACTGCACCAGGGCGGTGACGACTTTCCCCTGTTCGTTCTTCAGCACGACGATGGGGGCCTGGCGATCAATGTCCCCATTGTAGTCCACACCCACGAGGTCGCGATCCTCCTCGCGCATCAGGTAGGCGGTCCCATCGGCGCGGCGTCCTTTGCGATTGTAAGTGATGCGACCTTCGGACCCTTCGGCCCACCACACGGTCACAGGTTGCAGCAATGCAGGCAGACGCTTAGCATGGCTGAGCAGTTGATCCAGCAGTTCACGTCCCGTGGGCAGGAGTTGCGGTTCTGGGATCTTCTCCGGTGGCGTGGAGAGCACATCGTAGGCTTCCGTCTGATTGGAGGCCATCTTCATGTCGGTGTGGTTGTGGGAGACAAAGATCAACACGCGCTCCACGGGAAGCCCCAGTTCCCTGGCAATCGCACGCCGAAACATTGCGCTGACGTTTGCGGCCTTGGGTGAATTGAAGTGGGTGGTCACTAGGCATAGACGCTTCCCATGGTGCTCCAGCAGAGTGATGGTGGACTTCAAGGGCCCGGCGACATTCAGCACCACCGCGCCTGTCTTGCCCACGGTCGCCCCGCCTACCGTAGGAGTGACGCCGAACTCAAGAGCTGCGGCCCTGAGTGCCGGCTTCTTCACAGTCTCCACGGACCAGACCTGAGGTGAGGCAGCGAGCACCGCCAGCCAAATCAGAACCGCATTCCTGAATAAAGAGAAGGACGCATGCATGAGGCGAATCAAACCCGGTGCGGGGCTGGCAGTGCGATGTTCATACGGAGACCTTTCGTGAATCCTTCATCGCTTCATCCGCGCGGCTGATGTTTCTCCTGACGGTCCACACGCACGGCAAACACCAGCAAGGCCGTGATTGCAGCTGATGCGGCCAGGGCGAGCAGTCCGGCAGTATATCCGGTGGTTTCCTCCTTTAGCCAGCCCATGCCGTAGGGGCCGACGAAGCTGCCGAGATTTCCCACCGAGTTGATCAAACCAATCGCCGCGGCATTCGCCGTGCCGGCAAGGAAGCTGGTGGCATAGGCCCAGAAGCTGGAGGTGTAGCCCATGAGGCCAATCACGGCGATGCACAGGCACACGATGGCGATTGCCAGATGCCCCTGCCACGTGGCGAGGGCCACCAGACCGAAGCTGCCCACGACCATGAGCGCAATCGTGTGCCAGCGGCGCTCGCGCGTGCGATCGGAGGACCATCCGGCGGCTACCTTCGCCACCACGCCCAGTGAGTAGGGGAGCGAAACGAGCAGGGACACTTCCATATTGGTGAAGCCTGACATCGACTTGATCATCTTTGGCAACCAGTAGCCGAGCCCATTGGAAGCGATGAGGCCGAAGAAGTAAGCGGCAGAGAACAGCAGCACCTGCGGATTCCTGATGGCTTCCAGGATGGAGGAGGCATGCTGTTTGCCTTCGAGTTCTCTCGCGGCACGCTCGCGATCCAGCTCATTCACGAGCCAGGCTTTCTCCTCAGCGGGCAGCCACGTTGCGTTCTCAGGCCGCTCCGTCAGGAAGAACCATGTGGTAATCCCCAATACGATCGCAGGAATGCCTTCGAGGATGAAGAGCCAGCGCCATCCCTCCATGCCAAACCACTGTAGATTCAACAGCAAGCCGGAGATGGGACCGCCGATCACCATTGCCAGGGAGATGGCGGACATGAAGATCGCCACGGCCTTCGCCTTGTCCGCACCACGGAACCAGTGCCCCAGGTACACGATGATCGCCGGGAAGAATCCCGCCTCCGCCGCACCGATGAGAAAGCGCAGCCAGTAGAACTGCTGCGCATTCTGGATGAATCCCATGGCCACCGCGAAGATCCCCCAGGTCAGCATGATCCGGCAGATCCACTTTCGCACACCCCATCGCGATGCGATGACGGCACCGGGCACTTCCAGCAGGAAATAGCCAATGAAGAAGATGCCTGCTCCGAGCCCATACGTCTTCTCCGTGAAACCGAGGTCCGCGGTCATCTCCAGCGCCGCGTAGCTGACGTTCACGCGATCGAGATAGGCGATCACATAGAGCAGGACGAGATACGGCATGAGCCGCCACATCACCCGATTCCGGACGCGTGAGCTGATGTCTTGAGTCGAGGCAGTCACGTGGTGGGAAGTGCAATTGCCGCACCGCCCACTGAACGGAGCGGACAGCGCAATCCTTCCCCAAGATCTTCATGATCTGCGGACAGGACATGGCCTGCCTCAGTCCGCACATCTGGCTTCTTTCAGTGCCCTACAGTGAGCGCCGCGGCTCCTTCAGGGCCTTGACCTGCTTCACCATGATCACGAGGAAGATCACGAAGATGACCCCGATGGTGCCAGCAAGCGCCGGGCTTTCGCGGCTTGCGAAGACAGGCGCCCCCAGGGGGAACCGGGTGAATGTCTCGGTGATGCCGGGAATGAAATGGAAGAACAAGGTCGTGGTGTAGCAGAGAGTCTCCACCAGGGCAGACTTGCCGCCGAATGTCTTTTTTGTCTCTGCCAGCCATGCCGCACCCAGCACCAGCAGTGTGATGATGCCCAGCACATGAGGCACCCCAAACCCGCCAAGGTTGTAAATGCCGAATCCCGTGAGGCACGTCAGGACCGTGGAGTGGATGTAGACCTGCCCGACTCCGTTCTTCGAAGTGATCCGGAACTGGCGCACGAGCGCGATGATTCCGGCAATGACTGCAATGACGCCAATGACCGTGTGAATGATGCCGAGTGTGGACATGGGAGGGTGGTGTTTTTTTCGGTGAGCAGATGATGGGGGCGAAGACCTGACTGGGCTGTGAGCGGGCTCAGCGCAGGCCTCCAGCAGCGTAGAGGCATTCGCCCGTGATCCATCCGGAATCTGCCGAAGCCAGGAAGGCAACCACAGGTGCGATGTCATCCGGCTGGCCGAGACGCCCAAGCGGAGTCATGGCAACGACTGCGTCTGCGTAGTTGATAATCCCGGCGGCGTGGATGCCCTCGGTTTCGATCAGGCCCGGATTGACGGAGTTCACACGAATCTTCTTTGGAGCGAGTTCCTTTGAAAAGGTGCGGGTGAGTCCATCCACGGCGGACTTGGTGGCGTTGTACACAGGAGTGCCCGGTGAGGACAGCGTGCTGAGTACAGAGCTCACATTGATGATGCTGCCACCTTCACCCATGTACTTGAGTGCCTCCTGGGTCGCGAAGATGAGGCCGAGAACGTTCAGATTGAAATGTACGTGAAAGTTCTCTTCGGTGATCTCACCCACGGGGGCTCCGCGATAGAGGCCTGCGTTGTTCACCAGGATGTCCACCTTCCCATAGGCGTCACGCGCCTCGTTGAAGAGGCGTGTGACGTCGGCCTGCTTTGCCACATCCGCTTGCGCAGCGATGGCCTTGCCGCCTCCCGAGGTGATGGCATTCACCACCTTGTCCGCGCCCTCCCTACTGGTGGCGTAGTTCACCACCACGGAGGCGCCCTCTGCTCCGAGGCGCTTGGCAATGGCTGCTCCGATGCCTTTGGACGCTCCCGTGACGACTGCTACTTTTCCGTCGAGTCTCATGATCGGTTCGTGGAATGGTTTGGCTGGAGGCTTCAGGATTGGATGAATTCGAGCAGGTCCTTGTTGAGTTGTTCCTTGGCGGTGTCTCCAAGACTGTGGGAGCCGCCGGGATAGATCTTCAAGATGGAGTTCTTCACCAGTTTCGAGGAGAGCATCGCGGATGCGCCGATGGGCACAATCTGGTCGTCATCGCCGTGGATGATGAGCGTGGGCACGTCGAACTTCTTCAGGTCTTCCGTGAAGTCGGTTTCCGAGAAGGCCTTGATGCAGTCGTAGGCATTCTTATGCCCGGACATCATGCCCTGGTTGTACCAGGACTGGATGACACCTTGGGAGACCTTCGCCCCGGGGCGGTTGAAGTTGAAGAATGGGCCACTGGCCACATCCAGGAAGAACTGGGCGCGGTCCGCGAGGTAGGCGGCACGGAAACCATCGAACACTTCAATCGGTAGCCCGCCCGGATTCGCCTCCGTCTTCAGCATGATGGGAGGCACCGCCCCCATGAGCACTGCCTTGGCCACACGGCTGGTGCCATGGCGGCCGATGTAACGCGCAACTTCGCCACCTCCGGTGGAGTGGCCAATCATGATCACATTCTTGAGGTCGAGTTTCTCAAAGAGCTCGGCGAGATCATCCGCGTACTGGTCCATGTGATTGCCATCCCACGGCTGGCTGGAGCGCCCGTGACCGCGGCGGTCATGCCCGATGCAGCGGTAGCCATTGGAGGCCAGGAAGAACATCTGTGCCTCCCACGCATCTGCAGTGAGTGGCCATCCGTGGCTGAAGACGACCGGCTGTCCAGTGCCCCAGTCCTTGTAGTAGATCTGCGTGCCGTCTTTGGTGGTGATGTAGCTCATGGTTTGTGTTGGTTGGATTGGTTTTGGAAAAGAGGCTCTGACACGACCGAAACGGACATCATGGCTGGTCCCGCCCTGCCGGGATACTGGAGTCGTGTGCCAAATTGGTTTCGCAGCAAGGTAAGTGCCACGAAGCCATGTCATTACGCCGCCAGTTGATTTTTCCAGATCCCAGATTGCCTGCTCCCAAGTGCGCGAATTGTGAACCGCGAGATTGCCCGAATCGTGTGTTCTCTGCAATGGAAGAAAAACTTTAGCTTGGAATTGTGGTGCGGGTTGCCCACACGGGATCAGCCGAGCGTTTCGTCCGGGATGAACGTGGGCATCATGCGAATGGTTCGCGAAGCCAGTGTCCCCGTTTCCGCCAGCTCCCGCATGGCCTTGGCTGCCTTCCGGGCAAACTTCTCCGCATCCACTGCATAGCGGGCAAGGGACGGGCTCGCATGCCAGAGGAAACTCTCATCGTCACGTGACAGCACCACCGCATCTTTTGGCAGACGAAAGCCACGCCGCATGAGGTGCATGGTCACCGTGAGTGCATGCATCGCCCTTGCCACCAGGAAGGCGGTGGGGCGCTCGGCGGATGCCAGGGTCTTGTCGAGAAGGGCACAAAGGTGGGCTTTGTTCCGATGGTGCAACACGGTGAGGCGGGCCCTGGAATTCCCATCCACCGCCTCGCGGATACCGCGTTCGCTTTCCCTGTCCCCTCCGGTGCTGCTGGCTGGCAGTATCATCGCGATGTGTCGATGCCCTTTGCGCAGGAGCAGCATGCCCGCATGCCGGCACGTGGCTCGGTAGTCGGCATCAATGGAAGGAAGGGGGAACTCTTCCGGGCAGGTGCCGAGTACGAGGCATGGAATGGAGGACTTGAGAAACCACTTCTGCATGGGAACACTTGAGCCCATGAGCAGCCAGGCAGCGGCGGGCACTTTGCGCATGAGTCTTTCGAGCGCCTTTGCCGGTTGTTTCGAGTAGCAGGAGGGATCCACGACCAGTTCCATCTGCCAGCGATTCTTTGCGAGCTGCTCGCGCAGGATATCAATGACCAGCAGCGAGGCGGGAGGCATGGTGCGCAAGGGGGCAAGAGCCACCGCACCCACGATCCGGTTGCCGGTGGCGCTGGCACTCTGGGATGGAACCTTTCGAATCTCCCGCCGCTTCCGGTGGGAGACGCTGATCCACCCCTTGAGCTGCAGGTCCTTCAATGCGGCACGCACGGTTGGTCGGCTGACCTGCAAAGTGGCGCAGAGATCGCGCTCGCCAGGGAGGCGCGCCTGCCAGCGTCCGGATCGGATGCCATCGCACAAGCTGCGCACAGTCTGTGCCACGAGCGTGATCCGCTGTGGGAGCGGGGGAATTGCGGGCTGGGCTTGTCGTGCCATCTGGTCAGGTCTTGTGACCAAGAGCATGCGATTGGCCACACCCACGGGCAAGCTCATACTCATGGCCTCTCACGTTTTCTGAATACGCATGTCCTGGAAACTGGTCACCGAACTTTCTGATGCGGATCACGCGCTGCGTGATCGTGCCGTCGAGGGCTTTGTCCCCGAAAAGGTTTTTGATATCCATACACACCTCTTTCACACCCGGCACTTTGCCGAGGGCAAACGACCCGCCTTCCTTGATGAGAATCGCGGCTACGGTTTGCGCGACTTCAATGAAGCTGTGGCGCGCTGGATGCCGGGGCGTCAGGTGGAGGGATTGTTCTTTGGTTACCCCTCAGCGGGTAATGATCGTGCGGGTGAGAATACCTGGATGCAGGATCAGATCGCTCCTGTGGTCCAGAACAGCAATACGCGTGCCCTTGTCCTTGCCGCGCCGGAGGATGATCCTGCCGCTGTGCGCCGTCTGCTGGAGAGTGGGGTCTTCATCGGCATCAAATGTTATCGCCTCTACGCCCCCGTGGAGGATACACGGCATGCGACCATCGAGTCCTTCACACCGGAGTGGATGTGGCAGCTTTGCCACGAGTTCGATGGCGTGCTGATGCTGCACATCATGCGCGATGGAGGGATCACAGATCCTCACAATGTCGAGACGCTGCGCCGTCTGTGCCGTCGCTATCCGCGTTGTCGCCTGGTGCTGGCGCATGTGGCGCGCTCCTTCAACTACCGCCACGCGCGAGAAGGTCTGCAGAACATCGTGGATCTCGACAACGTGGTCGTGGACACCTCCGCAGTGACTCAGGCCGGCGCGTTCCGTGCCGCGCTGGAGGTGCTCGGGCCGCGCCGGGTGCTCTGGGGCAGTGACTACATGGTCAGTGAGCTGCGCGGCATCTGCTTCACCCAGGGAGATGGCTTCACATGGGTCTATGCCGATGACACGTCAGCCAGGGACCTGACAGTCTTCGGCCATCACACACTCGTCAGCATTGAGTCACTCCTCTGCCTGAGGGAAGCGTGTGAGGACGCCGGCATGACACCGGCGGATATCCAGGACATCTTCCGCGACAACGCGCTCCGGCTGCTCGCTCCTCATCTGCGGCCCTCATCCGTGCCCGATTCGAGCGATGGTCCGACACGGTGGCGCGAGGCCCGCGAAAAGATCTCGTGCGGCACGGGTCTCATGTCGAAGCGTGCCGAGAGCTTCGATCCCGTGAGCTGGCCCAGTTATTTCTCGCGCTGTTCCGGGCCACACATTTGGGACATGAATGGCCGTCGTTTCGTGGACTTCACGGGCGGGGTGGGAGCTATCTTGCTGGGGCACAGCGATCCTGAGGTGAATGCTGCCGTGCATCGGCGGGTGAACCTGGGAAGCTACTGCACTTTGGTGGCGCCAGAGGAAGTCGAACTGGCGGAACTGCTGCTTGAGCTTCATCCCTGGGCACAGCGGGTGCGTTATGCGCGTGGAGGAGGTGAGGCGCTGGCCCTGGCTGTTCGTATCGCGCGTGCGGCGACTGGTCGCAGTGGGGTGGCGTTCTGCGGCTACCATGGGTGGAGTGACTGGTATCTCGCGGCGAATCTCGGCAACCACGCGGCGCTGGATGGACATCTGCTTCCGGGCCTTGAGCCACACGGGGTGCCACGCGAACTCGCAGGTACTTCGGTTCCCTTCAAATACAACGACCTTGAGGCGTTCGAATCCGCGATGGTGCAGCTTGATGGCCGTCTCGCTGCTGTGGTCATGGAGCCTTTCCGTTCCGAGCTTCCGCGTGATGGCTTTGTTGAGAAGGTGGCAGCGCGGTGCCGTGCTGCGGGTGCGGTGCTCATCGTGGATGAAGTCACGGCAGGCTGGCGCTTTGGTTTCCCAGGCGGATGCGCGAAGCTGGGAATCGAGCCCGACATCGCTGTGTATGCCAAGGCGATGAGCAATGGCATTCCCTGCGGTGCTGTCGTGGGGCGCGGCTCTGTCATGGATGCTGCCAACACCAGCTTCATCTCCAGCAGCTACTGGACGGACGGCATTGGCCCCGCTGCGGCGCTCGCCTGCATTCGAAAGATGCGACGCGCCGGCACGCAGGCTTACGTGGAGAAGCTCGGCGACCAACTTCACGCCATGTTGAGAGGGCTCCGCTCAAAGCATCCCGCCTTAAATCTCACCCTTGGGAACCGCCCTTGTGCGCCATCAGTCACGTTTGCCTTGGGATCTGAATCCCTTGCCGCCAAGGCCCTCATGATTCGCAAGATGCTCACGCGGGGATTCATGATGTCCAGTCAGCTCTATGTGATGCAGGCTCATGAGGAGTCCCATCTTCATTCCATGATCACGGCGCTTGATGAAACGCTCACGGAAATAGGAGAGCTGCAGGCTGCTGGTCGCCTCGGAAGTGAGGCCGGTCATGCCATGCCCAGCAGTGGCTTCACCCGTCTCGCCTGAGTATCACCCAAATCTCGCGCCATCACCCGCTACTGCGGAGCGTGGTGGGTGCGCATCAAGGTATTGATCTCCTCGTGCGAGAGCGCGGCATTGAAGATGAAAACCTCGTCCACATCTCCCTTGAAGAAGCGCGGTCCGGGATCGCCATTGCGAACAGGGTCGGGGAAGGCCACGTTGCGACCAAGCCAGAGGCCGTGACCCGCGTTGAGCACGTCGGTGTTGATTTCCGTGCGAGTCTTGCGTGTGACGATCTCGGGCTTGCCATCCACGTAGAGCATCACGTTCGTGGCAATGGAAGCGCGGGAGCCGCCATACATCACCACGGCGATGTGGTGCCACTGATTGTCCCGCAGATCCGTGGTGCCCACGATGCGACCATTGTCATAGATGCCGAGACGCAGGCGACCCACAGGACCATCCTGGACAATGGTGTTGGCCGACATCTGCCACGCGTTGGGACCGGTGAGCGAGCCCCACGAGATGATGCCGTGGCCGTACACCGAGTCCTTGTTCAGCTCTTTGGGGATGCGCACCCACAAGGCAACCGTGCGGGAAGCCGTGCCGCCAATGCCGGGGAACGGAGATTCTGCGTACACTGCTTTGCCGTCGAGGGAGAGGCCCTTGCCGGACACCCCCTCAATCAGCTGGGGTCCCTTGCCTGGAGTGGGGACCTTGTCAGGATAAGAAAGCAGATCCAGCCTTGCCTGCCCATCCACGCCCAGGTCCTTGCCATTGTTCACCACGGTGCCTGCGTTGATCTCGTCGAAGCTCCAGTGAATGTATCCCGGTGCCCGCCCAGCGGAGACTGGCATGGAGGTTACGAAGGTGTTCGCGTCCGCGTCGATGCGTTCGATGGAAGGGCCATGAATACGGAGGCCTTCATTGTCGAAGAGTGTGGTCGTGGGTCCTGAGTTCTTCGCAGTGACATCCACCACGCCGGAGAGCACGTGGACTTCCATGGCTGCTCCCTGAACCATGTGCACACAGAATTCCGTGCCGCGGTCCACTGCGATTCCCTCGGTCGTCTCCACGGAGAAGCCATGGGCTGAAGGAGGACACCGCACGGAAATGCGGCCGCTGTGCAGATACGCATGCATGCCGTCCTTGAGTTCTACATCGAAGGGTCCCTCCAGCACCATGCGGGCACCACTTTCGAAGGCCAGCTCCACCAGGCCGGCCTGGGCGCGCAGGCGTGTGTCCTTCGCCAGATCAGAACTCTTGAGGGATGGCGCTGCTCCAGTCCAAACGATGCCTTCGGAGCGGGAAAGGGTTGCAGCTGGAGTGTGAATCTGATCAAGCCACCAGGCTCCGCCAGTGAGCATCAGGACAATCGCTGCTGCTGCCGCCACCCAGCGCAGGTGCTTTTGCCACAGCCAGCGCCGTGCCTTCTCCGCAGAGCGCCAGGCTGCCTGGATGGAGGCCGTATCCGGCTGCTGCAGACGCATGGCCACCTCACGTGCGGCGTACTGGCCGCTGGGATCGCTGAGCGCCAGGGGCAGGAGACGCTCCACTGTCAGCACGCGCATGAGTGCCACCCGTGCCTCTTCACTCTCGCGGCACAAGGCCAGAAGCTGCACCCCTTCCTCGACGGACAGGGTGCCTTCCGCGGCTCTCGCCGCCAGGGTCTGCCATTGCATCGTGTTCATGAGGGAGTGGTGGCCGGGGGAGTGCCGCGCAGGGTTGCCTCCACGCAGTCACCAATGACTACACGCAGGCGGTGAAGTTGCATCGATACAGCAGACGTCTTCCTTTGCAATCTTTGTGCCAGCTCATCTAGTGACATTCCTTCCGCATATCGTGCTTGTAGGAGCAACCGGGAGGGGCCTTCAATTTGGTCCAGACAGTCCCTAAGAGCTTCCAGGGCAGCATTCTCACGCTCCGCCGGGAGGTGGGAGGGCAGACCGTTATCAATGAGCGCCTGCAGTTCCTCGTTCAAGCCAATGGGCAGGGCGCGGAATTTCCTCCGGTGATTGGCCAGCAGGTTCATGGCAATCCCGCGCAACCAGGGGCCAATGGGCCGGTTCGGGTCGCAGTCCGCCAGTTTCCGGAAGGCGGTGACAAAGGCTTCCTGCGCCAGGTCCTCCGCATCATGTGAATTGGCCAGACGCACCGCAAGGCAGGCGCGAACGCCCGCATGATGCCGCTGTACCAGCGTCGCAAAGGCGCTGATGTCGCCACTTTGGGCGGCACGAATAAGACGTGATTCTTCGTCAGATGGGGACACGGGGAACGGGGGGATGCCTATAGATTGTTTCGTTCAGAGAATTTCAGCACACAAAGGGAGAAAGAAATACCCCACGCCGTCGGCGAAGACCTGCTTCCCACGAGGGAAAGAGGGGCTGTCAAAAAAAATTTGATGGCGATGTGCTGCTTCGAGTTGGGCAAGACAATGTAAACACAAAGGACCCCATCGTCGAGGCGGAGTCCGAGCTTCCAGAAGTGCCTGTTTGGTTAGCAGGCAGTCAACCCACGCTTCAAATGATATCTCGCTCAAGATTCAGCTCCATTGGTGGGAATCCTTCCCAGACCCCCACGAGGGACGGGTTCTCGTCTGTGGTGATGATGTTGGTACCCAGCACCATGGGGCCGGTGACTCTCCTCGGGGTCACGGGCGAGACGAAGGTGGAGCGCCGTTGAGCGTCCCTGCGAATTCATCTGACCCTTTCCCTTTATCAGCAATAGGCAATGAGCACGTCCCTCATTCTTGCACGTTTGAAGCAAATGGTGCGCGGCAGTACCCGCCGGTCGGGTGTGGCACTGGTGATGGTTTTGAGCAGCATGACGCTCATTGCCCTCCTGGTGCTGGTGTTCCTTTCCATGGCACGCATTGAGCAGCAGTCCTCATCTGCCTATGCGGACAGTGTCAATGTGCGCAGCCTGTCGGAAGTGCCCATCAACCTGGCGATTGCCCAGATCCGCAAAGGGACTGAGCAGCTTGGTGGCCAGAAGAACTGGACCTCGCAGCCGGGATTGATCCGCATCTTTGGAACGGAGGACGACGGTGGCCATCTCCGCTCCAAGGCTGTGGCCTTGCACAAGTTGTATTCGGATGACGTGATGGTCGTCACGAAGCCGGGAGCTACCGCAAGTACTGGCGGGCTGACTCCGGCGGAAGTCCGTGCCGCACTGGAAACGGATGTCACGGAAATGCAGGACTGGGATCAGAAAAAGGGCCTGTACGTGGATCTTAATGAGCCTGTGCCTGTGACGGGTCCGGGTAGCACCACCGCGGAATGGGAATTCCCCATCGCCGACCCCCGGGGGATGATGCCGGATGACGCAACTGGTCTGGCAGTGGACGGGTTCAAGGTTACCGGGGCTGTTTCCGGGACAAAGGTTCCTGGAAGCCGGACCGATTCCAGTGGTCGACTGCCGATGCCGGTGAAGTGGCTGTACATCCTGAAGGACGGCCGTGTGACTGCGCCGTTGACGTTGCAGGACGGCAAAGTCCGCTTCGGAGACCCGGTTCCCACGAAGGAGAATCCCATCGTGGGCAGGGTCGCTTTCTGGACTGACGACGAGTCCAGCAAGGTGAACATCAATACAGCATTGGAGGGAGTGCCTTGGGAGACTCCGCGGACGACCTCCAAACGCGACAAGGATTATGCGCAACGCATGCCTGCGCGGAATGAGTTTTCCAGGTATCCCGGTCACCCGGCGCAGACCTGCCTCAGTCCCGTGTTCCAGGCCTTTGGTCCGAGCTTTGTGATCAAACCTGACCTCACAGACGGAGTGCTTGCCACCCGATTGGAGAATCTGCACAAAATCAGTCCACGCTACAGGTGGGGAGGGACCAAGGGAGGGACTCAAAAGGCGACGGCTGCGATCCTGAATGACAAGACTGACCGCCTCTATGCAACGCTCGACGAGCTGTTGTACGACAAGGAAAGGCAACAGAATGCTCCAGATGAGCTGGATGGCCGTGACCTGGCGATTGCCAAGTTTGTGCTGACGACCAACAGCCGGGCTCCGGAACTCACTCCCTTCAACAAACCGAAGGTCATGCTCTGGCCGCTGTCTTACTCATCCGCGGAGAGAAATGCCTTCGATCGGTTGATGGCCATGTTGGGCAGCTCCGGAACGGAGGGCGGGAATTCGCGCAATGACGGATTCTATTTCGAACGGTATGCGAACGCAGACATCCCGTCCGGGAAGGTGGGATCTGGACACACCACGTGGGAAGATCTCAAGACGGATTCCAACCTCCGCAACTCGTCCATGCTGTCGAGCTACCTGGTGTGTGCCTTCGGGCATCCCAGCAACAACATGGTGCACTTCTTCCCCGGCTTTGTGGGATACTCGGACCCGGCGGACAAGAAGTCTTTCTCGTCCAAGTCAAAGTTCGGAACCGGCAAGCGCGACCAGATTCTCACGGAGATGCTGGATCTCCTGCGGTGGGGTGTGAATACGGAGAACACCATGGAGGAAAAGGATCAAAATGGTGTGGTCTACAAGTATCTGCCTCCGCACAACGACCCCAAGAACAACCCCACAAGAAGAGCAGAATCCTCTGCGGCGCCACTGAGCACCTTCAAGGAGTTTCCCGACGCTACGAATAACAAATATGCGGGTTTTCACACCAGCGTGAATAACGACGTGGTGAAGAACACCAAGGGCTTTGGGCGTTTCCCCACCTTCACCGAGGCGACACTCGTTTTCTTCCGGACAGACACTCCAGCTACGCCGACCACGCCTTCCAAGCCGGCGATGCAGGTGTACCTGATCGTGGAGCCATTTGCTCCGAGTTGCGGCCCGCCCGCATGGACGGCGAACTACCGCTATCGCGTCCTCTTTGAGAATCAGGCAGGGGGAAGATTTGCCGTCAAGATGGGGAGCGCAACCACAGCGAAGCCTCTGAACTTCCCCAAACCGCGCGACTACAGCGCTGCTACGGCTGCAGATCCGAAATATCAATCGACAGCACCATTCCGTGACATTCGCAGTCATTGGCCCGTGAGCATGGTGAACTTTCCCTCGGACCTGCTTGAAGGCGGAAATACCACGCCCTTCGCTGGTCTGCTCTCCCAGTTCAAGAGGGGGTACCACCGCGGTCCTCCCGATCCCATCGCCAAACCCTCGAAAACGGTCCGGCAGGACCCTGGCAATTTCAATTTCGGCGGCGACGGCACGCTCAATGACCAGCATGGAAACAATTTCCCATTCTACAGTGAGCTGATCGAGATCCCAGCCGGCGCGACGGAGTTCGACTTCACCGGTGGAAGCATGACTATCGCCACCTTCCTTGGGTGGACCGGAGATGACAAGCATCTTCCGGTGCAGAGGATCCGCATGCACTTCCCCGCGGTAAGACTGACGATTCCCAATGGTCCGCCCACCACGCTGCAGCAGAGGCTTTCGTTGCCCACCACTGCCACAGAGCTCCGGGATGGACTTATTCGAGCGGGAGATGTCACCCGTTCTGTGGAAGTGAATCCTGTAGGACCGGCAAAAGGTGATTTGAGGTTCTACTCCGCGCTCCACGATATTCCGACCATCGTCAATGGAGATGCCATTGACACCGCCAACTCCTATTTCATCCCCAGTCCGAATTACTTCAATATTCTGGCGATGCAGGATCACGGCCTCCGGGATGGAGCCTGGATGACTGAGCCGCAATTTGGTTCCGTCAGTACCGCCAATACGGCCGGTTCCCTGCTCAAGGGTGTCGTTTATCCTGCGGCCGCCACTCCGGCTGTCACTCGTGGATTGAACGGTGCATATCGCTCGGATGGCCGCCCCGGGGACTGGGACAACGGCATCGGCGGTATCGAAGATGGCCCTTATGTAAACAAACCTGATGAAGGCAATGGCGGGCTTCCGGAGGGAGGCTACTTCAGCCGCGGCGGCGAATATGCCTCGGAAGACGGCACCACCTTTTCTCCCAACCGCATGATCTCGTCTGCGGTCATCTTTGGGTCACTGCCTTCAGGGATTCACGGATTTATCAGTTATCCAAACTATCCTGGATATCAGAGTTCGCCGTGGGGACATCCCGCGCCATGGCAGACGCTTCTCTTCTGTCCAAATCCAGCCGGACGGACCACTCCGGCAAGTCAGGAGCCTGATACGAGTGACCATCCCGGTTTCACAACGCCAAGAGATCACCTCCTGCTGGATCTGTTCTGGATGCCTGTGATCGAACCGTACGCCATCAGCGATGGCTTCTCCACGGCTGGCAAGATCAACATGAACTACCAGATGATGCCGTTCACGCACATCGAACGCAGCACCGGCATGCATGCTGCATTGAAGAGCACGCAGGTAACCGCCATTCCTGTGTCCCAAGTGGGCGATTACAAGAAGCCCAGCGGCAGCTCCCTGGAGTTCCGCTATAACGTGAACACGGAGGCGACCTTGAAGGGCATCAAAAAGCGCTTCGATGTATGGGACGTTTACCGGACTCCATCGGAGATCTGCAATGTCTTCCTGGTGCCCCAGCGCATTCCCGGCGCCAGCTATGGCGCTGCTGCTGCGCCCCCCACCGAATATGATGACATGAATGAGTGGTGGAATGGCAGCCCCAATACGGCCGACGCGATGGACCTGACCGGTGACAATGTTCGTGAAGCCCCGTATGGACAGCTCTATCCGCGCCTCTGTACGCAATCGAACACCTTCACGGTGCACTACCGTGTCCAGACACTCAGAAAGGCGCGTAGTACGGCCGTTGACGTTTGGGAGGAGGGCAAGGACGCCGTCTCGGCCGAATACCGCGGGAGTTGTATGCTGGAGCGCTATCTTGACCCGAACGAAGAGGAGCTTGGCACGATAGGGGTCGGATCAGGCAAGTTCATCAATACCTGGGATGGGTTCTTCCGGTTCCGGGTGGTTCAAAACAAGCAGTTCGCCCGATGAAGTACGTTCACATAATCCGGTTTGCCCGCGCTCTTGGATTCTCCCTTGCGGAGGTGACGATGGCGGTTGGCATCACGGCCATAGGATCCCTGGCGCTCGTGGGGCTCATGCCCAGCGGTCTCGATTCTTTGCGCCAGTCTTCCGCGCAGGTGGCGGAAGCGAAGATCGTGCAGGCTGTGACGGCTGACTATCAAATGGCTGACTGGGGTACCAGGAAATCGGGGCAAAAACTTCCGGATCGCCAGTATTATTTTGATGACCGCGGCGTCCGGGTCGTGAAGACGGATAACTGGAAGTTCTATGAAGTGAGGACAACCGTCGACCCCGAATTGCCTGTGGTGAAGGGCGATCCCTCGGGAAACAAGTACCTCCGCCGTCTGATTATCAAGATCACGGATCGCCCGAATGCGGATGCCGCATTTGGTGATCCCCGCCAGTATCGAACCTACAACAGCATGGTGTCGCTCATCGAGCAGACGGACAGCGCGCTGCCCATTGTTTACTAAACCGCCATGCACACGGCACGAACAAACTGTGGCAAGAGGAGTGCTTTCACCCTGGTGGAGCTGCTCGTCAGCATCACTGTCCTGTCGGTCCTGATGATTGTGATCATGCAAATGGTCGACAATACCCAGTCCACCGTCGTCAGGCAGCAGTCCCGTGCGGAAGAGTTCAAGGACGCACGTGCGGCACTGGAGAATATCTCGCGGTCCCTTTCGAATGCCGTGATCAATTCGTACTGGGCATATGGGGACTCCAGTGTGGCGGGCAAGGTGAATTTCACAAGGCAGTCGGATGGGCACTTCATATCGGGCCCGGCCTCGGTTCTCCTCGGTCCTCCACATGCAGCCCCGGGCCATGGGGTCTTCTTCCAGGCGGCCGATGGCCATGTGCAGCTGCCCGGAGCCACCTCCAGCCTGGGAGATCCCTACAATCTCATTGTGTGCGCCGGATATTATGTGGATTTCAACAGTGATCTCAGCGCACGGCCTGAGTTCCTCGCGCAACGTACGGAGGTGAATCCTGAACGGCAGCGCTTCCGGTTGATGCAACTGCGCGTGCCGCCCGATCAAAGCTTGCTGTACAGTTCTACCTTGGATCTCAACAAGGCGGTATCCAAGGAGGGTGTGCTTCGCTGGTTTCGCGGGCCATTCCCGCCAGGTGGTGCCACCTGGCGCGAGCACTCCGTCGTACTGGCGGACAATATCCTGGCGCTCATCGCGGTGCCCCGCTACATCGCTGTGGAGATGGGGACCATCAGTGAGTCGACTTCCTCGGGGAAGGAGAACAGCACCACCACCACCAAGCCTGCGGAGAACTACTACTACGACAGCCGCGAGTATCAGTGGGGTGACAAGAATGAGAAGAGCCGTGCGAGTCATCATCAACTCCCTCCCGTAGTGGAATTGACCCTGGTAGCAGTTGAAGAGCGCTCCTATGAGGCGCTTGCTGAGAAAATGGGAACCAGTGCGCTGAAACAGAAAATTAACGACATTTTCGCCAATTTGTTTACCCAGCACGCCTCTTTCGATGCGGACATGAAAACGCTCGAAGCGGGGTTGATGGGACTCAAGCTTCAGCACCGCATATTCTCCACCAGCGTGCTGCTGCGTGGTTCCAAATGGATCATTGAAGAGCGCAAATCATGAAAAACATTTTCAGAGTCAGACCGGCTGCGGGTGCATTCACCCTGGTGGAAATGCTATTGGTGATCACGATCGTAGCGCTCTTGCTGGGTCTTGCTGGATCCTCCCTGAGTGGGACGTTGCAGTCGCAAACCCTTGCAGCCACGGCTCGCCAGCTTGGGGGTGATCTCGAATTCGCCGCGCTCCTGGCTCGCAAGGAAAACAGACCGGTCGATATCCTGTTCTACAAGTTCAAGCCGGGTGACGATCTGGGAGAGCACGCCTATCGAGGATATCAATTTGGAGTCTTGGAGGGCTTTAATGATAAGGGTGTTCCTGAATACAGATTTCTCACCGAGCCCAAGCGGTTCTCCAGGGGGGTCATTCTCTCACCGAGGCCGGAGCATAGCACGCTGCTGGCTTTGCCCGAAAAGCCTGTATCCATGCCGGGGGCCGGGGTGCCGGAGACCTCCAGTTATATCTCCTATCAGATTCGTCCGGATGGAACCACCACACTCGACCCGAAGCAAAAGCATGCGGTCACTCTCGTGATGGAAACGGACTTGGAGAAGGGGGATTTGCCACCGGACTTTCGCACGATTTTGATCAATCCGGTCACAGCAAGGGCGCGTGTCTACTGATCTGCATCCTCTGAAACAATCATACCACGGTGTGGCGATGAGTTGAATGTTGCTGCCGATCCCCCAACAGTTCTTGGTTGATTGCCATGACCGCCGCCAGCTTCGGCTAAGCAAATGGGCCACACGCGGAGTGGGCAAATTTCTCAATTTCTGAGGCGCATAAATTGTCGCTCAGCATGTGCTGTTTCAGGCAGCTCATGACAATGATCAACGCTGCCTCTGCCTTCCTCATCTTCGCCCGCTATGCGCCTCCTTACTGCAAGAAGATCTTCGCATTCCATCATCGCTGCTTTCCTCGCCGCCTTTCTCTCGGGGAGTGTATGCGCCGACGTTTTGCAATGGGACACAGGTATCGGGACGGCCGGGGTGCAGGATGGGGCGGGGACCTGGCAGGTTGGGAGCGGGAACTGGCTGAACCAGACCACTACGACGCCGGATGTGACCTGGTCGAACGGCAATGATGCCGTGTTTGGCGGGGGCACCGGAGCTGCTGGGACGGTGACACTTGGTGGTCCTATTTCAGCAAAGTCGATTACCTTCGAACCACCGGGAAGCGGTGCCTACACCATCACTGGGGATGTGCTGACCATTGTGGATGGATTGATCACGGTGAACTCTGCCACCGCTGCCATCAATTCCGTGGTAGCGGGAGGCTCCGGACTGACGAAGATGGGGGCTGGCACGCTTACCCTGGGTGGGACCAGCGCCAACACCTATACCGGCACGGCGTCGGTCAATGCAGGCATCCTGCTTCTCAACAAGACCGCCGGGCAAAACGCCATCACGGGGAATGTGAATATCTCCGGAGGTGGAAAATTGCAGTTCAATGCTGACCATCAAATCGCTGACGGCGCGGCTGTAAGCGTGGCTGGGACTTCCAGCGTGTTTAACGGGACCGGCGTCAATCAAGGAGTACGGAATCTGAACGAAACCATCGGCAGCCTCACCGTGGTCGGGGGTACGGTGAATAGTGGAGCTGGCTCCACGGGACTGGTGGTGACCGGCGTCGCCAGCTTCACTGGGGGGACGACGAGCGCCATCTTTGTCGGCAACAGTGCCGCACAAGTCTCGGTAAACGAACTGCGGATCACGGGCATGAATGCCGTGGCGGGTGCTGCCGTCGACACGGCGAACAGCTTTACCCTCTATGGAAATAACGCCACGACGCGGAGTACCTTGACCGTCGGTAGCGGCGGCCTCTTTTTGGATGGTAGCACGTTGAATTTGCGCCAGGGAGCCTCAGGCACCCAGGGCAGCAGGCTGGTCCTGAATGGAGACGTGACCACCTTGGGAACGACTTCTTCACGCATCAACCTTGATACGGCAGGAGGCACGGGAGGTTTGGTGGGAGTTGAGCTCAGCAGCACTGCGAGCGCGGTGAGCCGCACCTTCAATATCGGTGGTGGCGGCGCAAACCTCGCGGTGAGCGTCGGGCTGGTGAATGGCGCAGCGACTACAGCTTCGATTGTGAAGACCGGTGCAGGCACGCTCACGCTCTCGGCGGCAAATACCTACAACGGTACCACCACGGTGCAGCAGGGAGCGCTGAACCTGGATGGAATTGCCGGTTCTCTTGCTGGTACCTCTGCAGTCACCATCACCGGCGGCGCCTCTTTCAGGAATGGCAGCGCCACGGCGGCAACGAACAACGGTGTGACAAATCGCATCAACAGCGCGGCCACGCTCACGCTCGGCGGCGGCACATTCACACACGCAGTCGCGGCGGACGGAAACTCACACAACCAGACACTGGCCAGCCTGACCATTCTCCAGGGCGGCAGCACCATCAATGCGAATGGCATCACGGGAACCAATACGCTGACCTTCACGGGAGCGGGTGGTGGTGGCTATGTGCGGCAGGCCTTTGGCACGGTGAACTTCGCCGTGCCAGCCACGGGGTTCACGGTGACATTTGCCAATGCTCCGACCAGCGCTGGCGGCAGCAGTGTTTCGACAGGACCCAATTCCCTCCTCATCGGCGCTACCCTTAATGGGCGCGACTTCATTGTCGCGCAGGCTGGTGCGCTCACGGCCGCGACCTATGTGCCCACCGGAACGACGGATTGGGTGACCGGGGCGAACATGGACGTGACTGGCACCAACCCCGCACCGTACGCCGCCACCAACATCAACAGCCTGCGCTACAATACCGCCGGTGCCTTCACCGTGACGCTGACCGGCACACATACCATCGACAGCGGCATGATCCTGGTGACCGATCAGGTTGGCGCGAACGCTTCCACGCTCACGGGGGGGACGCTGCGAGGTTCCCTGAATGGCGAACTCATCGTGATGCAAAACAATCTGGGTGTGGCAGGCATGTTTACGATTGGCTCGAACATCGAGAACAATGGCGGAGCCACTGCACTGACCAAGGCCGGGCTGGGAATCCTTTCGCTGACAGGCACGAACACCTACACCGGCCAGACCGTCATTACGGAAGGCGTCTTGCGAGCGGTGGATGGCGTGGGGCTTTCCAGTGGCAGCAACCTCAACATTGCCGGGGGATTGTTCGCCCCGGGTTCGTCCGCGGACTTTACGCGTGCTCTGGGCTCTGGTGCCGGGGAGGTGCAGTTGACCGGCGCTGTCGGGGGCTTCACCGCGGTGGGCAATGCTGCCAACATCAATCTTGGCGGCGCAGGGGGAACCCTGCAGTGGGGCTCCGCTTTCTTCAATCCCACCGTCCTGACCCTGAATGATGCCAATGCCGACAACGTGCTGGACTTCAAGAATGGCATCGACCTCAACGGCGCTGTGCGCACCATCAGCACGACGGCTGCTGCTGCCAATACGGCGACCATTTCGGGAATCATCAGCAACAGCACTGGGACGGCAGGGCTCATCAAGATTGGCACCGGCACCCTGATCCTGTCCGGGGCCAATACCTACGGCGGCACCACCACCCTGACCCAGGGGGTGCTTGCTGCTGGGCATGACAGCGCGTTTGGTACCAGCACGGTGCTGCTGAATGGAGGCAACCTCCAGGCAGCGGGCGGCGCCCGTACTGTGGCGAATAACTTTGTGCTCAGTACAAACTCGACGGTCTCCGGCGCCAACTCGCTGAAGGTGACGGGGGACTTCACCTTTGGAGCCGACGGGAATGACATCACCAATTCCATGACGGCGGCTGCGGTGTTTGAACTGGCAGGCAATGTCTACCTTTCCAACTCCCAGAACTCGAGCTTCGTGGCGGAGTTCCTGGGTGGTGGCAATACACTCATCAGTGGTGTGATTGCCAACAACAGCGGGAACAATGCGCTGGCCAGCCACGTGTTCTTCAATGGCGCGGGAACCCTGCGTCTGACAGGGGTGAACACCTACACCGGGAGGACCCTGGCGGCGGGTGGTGGTGCCATTTCCATCTCGCAAGATCGCAATCTCGGCCAGGCTCCTGCTTCTCCAGTGGTGGACTCCATCATCCTTGCGAATCTGGGGCGCCTGCGCATTGAGGAGAGCTTCACGCTGGATGTGAACCGATCCATCGGCATTGGCAATAGCGGCGGTGGAGCTGCCACGGGCACGATTGAAGTCCTGCCAGACAAGACATTCACGGTGAATGGGACCGTCGCCGACCGCACGGTGAATCCCAACGGCACTGCTACCACCGGCCTGCCCAATGTGGGTTCTCTGACCAAGACGGGCAACGGCGTGCTGGTGCTCGGCGGAAACAACACCCACAGTGGCACCACTACTGTCAGCGCGGGCATTCTTCGCGTGGCATCGAATACGGCTCTGGGTAGCACGACCGGTGCTACCGTGGTCAGTTCAGGAGCGCACATTGAGCTCATGAATGGAGTCACGGTCACTGGAGAGACCATCACGCTCAATGGAAGCGGTCGTTCCGTGGCAACGCCAGGTTCGCCGGATGTGAATCGCGGTGCGCTGCAGGCGGCCGCAGGCGCTACAGCCACGTGGGCCGGGAACATCATCCTGAACAGCCTCACCAACAGCCGCATTGGTGCGCAGCAGAATGGCACCCTTATTGTCACCGGCGTCATCGATGACGGAGCGGCGAACAATGTGCTTCAGATTGGCGCCGATCATGTGGGGGGCACCGTCGTTCTCTCGGGAGCCAATACCTACGGAGATGGAATCACAGCCACCACGGAAATTGCTCGTGGCACCTTGCGCTTGGGCGCTGACAACACGCTCCCCACCGTGACGATACTGGACATCCACTTCTCCACGAACAACACGGAGCAGGCGACAGTGGATATGTTCGGATACGACCAGACCATTGCGCTGCTTCGCAACACGGGCAACTCCAATACCTTCGCAGCGCTCACGAACTCCAATGCTTATGAACTGAGCACGCTGACGATCAACCAGAACAGCAATTCCACCTATGGTGGGGTGATCACAGGCAACGTCTCCGTGGTGAAGAATGGCACGGGAACTCTCACGCTCACGAGGCTCAACACCTATTTGGGTGACACCATCATCAATGATGGAACCATCGCCCTGACCGGTGGCTCGGCGCTGCCGGACAATGCCGGATCTGGAGATGTCGTCATCAATGGCGGCAGCAGTGTCGCAGGCACGTTGAACCTTAACAACACCAACGAGGTCATCAATGGGCTGGAAGGTGGTGCGGGAGTCGTGGCAGGTCGTGTTGTCAATGATACGGCGACGGTTGGACTCCGCACACTCACGGTGGGAGCCAATGGGGGAGATGCGGTATTTACCGGCAACATCCTGGACAACAGCGGGACGGCCGGACTGGTGGGCACCGTTGGAATTTCAAAAATCGGACACGGTTCCCAGACGCTGGCCGGGACCAACACGTTCACAGGTCCAGTTACAGCTTACAATGGAAACCTCGTGCTCGATTTCTCCGCAGGTGGCACTCCGATCAACGGACAGTCCCTGGTGTTTGGCAACGGCACCATCACCTTCAAGGGAAACACCACGGGTGCCACGAATGTGAGCGTGGGAGGTGTCACGCTCAACTCCATCACCTCCAGCAAACTGGTGATCGACAACAATGGTGGGGCTGGTACGACGGTCACAACCAATGGCGTGTGGGCCTCCGGCAGTGGCACTTCCTCCCTGTTCATCGATCTTTCCAGCGGCGGGATCCTGAGAACAGCGACGGCCCTGCCCACTGCCGATGGGGCCGCGACGCCCCCTCCAGCCAATTCCGTATCCATCAAGAATGGCATCGTCATGGCGGGTACTTCCACCGGGAGTGCCAATGGCTACCGCGGGACCATCCTCGTGAAAGACGCCACGGGCATCGGTTTTGCCATGCAGGATGCTGGCACGCTTGAGATTCGTCGCTACACGGGTGCGACGTTGCTGACGGCTGTCTCCTCCCAGTCAGGTTCTGCCAACAACTACATCATGAACACGGATGTGGACCACTCTGCGGCGAACTTCCTTTTTTCCACCCTCCAGATCGACACGGGCAGCACGGCAGTCGCAGGAACCAGCATCGATCTGAACCTTGGCACTCGCCAGCTCCTGACCACCACTGCGTTCAATGGGCACGCCCTGCTGGTGACTGGAGCCAATGACGCCTCGATCACGGGAACCACGGCGGTATTGCAGAATTCTCTGTTCGTTTCCAACTACAGCACGGGGAAGTTCACGATTGACATCAACATGAACGGCATGGCTCTCGTCAGCAACGGGCCGGGGCTGGTCGTCTACAACCGCGCCAGTCCGGTCGGTGATCTGTATGTGGAGAATGGTGTCCTGCGGTTTTCCCAAGCGATGAACTTCAACACGGGCATACAGCGCATCTTGGGCGGGATCTTCGAAATCGGAGCCGACTTGAATGACACTGCCAACGGAGATTTCAGCCGTGGTGTCGGCGCGGCTGCGGGACAGGTGGCGCTCCTGGGTGATGGCGGGTTCAGTGCACACGGAGGCTCTCGCCTGGTGAGCCTTGGCGGTGACACTCCGACCAACCTTGTCTGGGGCGCTTCAAACTTCCTGGTCTCCGCGGCGGGTGGCGATGCGAATTACACCTTCAAGCTTGGCTCGGCCTACTCGGACTCCACGCTGACTTTTGCCAACGCCATCGATTTGGGTTCGCGCAGCCGCACGATTGAGGTGGGCAACGGTGTGAACGCCAATGATGTGGATGCACGTCTCACGGGCGTCCTCAGTGGTGCGGGCGGTGCACTGGAAAAGACGGGCACCGGAACCCTGGAAGTCACTGCCGCAAATACCTATGGCATGGGCACTACGATTGCTGCGGGCAAGTTCCTGGCAAACAACACGACGGGTTCCGCTACAGGCACGGGGAGAGTGGACGTCCTCTCTGGGGCCACCTTGGGGGGCACGGGCACAATCACAGCTTCCACCGGCACACGGCACATCACGGTCAACAGCGGTGCCACGCTGATGGTGGGCAGTACCCACGGCGTTGGCGCTGGTGGTGGTGGAGCAGCTTCTGCTCTTAGCTTGCAAACCAGCGATGGAGGCATCGTCACGCTGGGAGGAACGGTTCAGTTCGACATCTTTGGGAATACCAACAATGGATCGGGCGCCAATCCCACCACAGACAATGACGTGCTTCGTCTCACGAGTGCGACCTCCGTTGTCATTGATGGCAGCTTGGTCCTCGTCGATACCACCGGTGCGGCACTGAGTTGGGCGCTGGGATCCACCTGGCAGCTCATCGATTGGGCGAACGTATCAGCAGGGGTCCACAATTCCGGCACCTTTGATGACTTTGTCCTGCCAACCCTTGCTGAGGGTCTTGCGTGGGATACCTCGAAAATCTACACCGACGGCACCATCTCGATTGGCGCCGTGGTGCCGGAGCCGGGACGTGCGCTCTTGCTGATGGTAGGAGCTATTACCTTGGTGTTGCGCCGTCGTCGTTCGCGGATGTAGATCCGGCAGCTTGCCTGGTCTGTCATCAACCCAGTGCGCTCCGGCGGAATTGCTGCCGGTACGCGCGCGGGGAGGCGCCCATGAGGCGTTGGAACTGGCGATTGAAATTCGCCAGGTTCTCAAAGCCGCAGTCCAGCGCGATGTCCGCCACCTTGTCGTCTGTTTCTGCAAGGCGTGAGCAGGCACGGCCTACGCGGAGCTCATTCACGTATTGAGGCAGGGTCTTGCCCGTGCGGGTCTTGAAGAAGCGGCTGAAGGCTCCGGCACTCAGGCTGGCCCTGGCTGCCACGGCTTCGCGGGAGATGGGCTCCGTGAGGTGTTCATGGATATAGCCAAACACACGACCCATGCGGCCCTGGTCCGTCTCATGAAGCTCAGGACGAAATCCCGCGCTCGCCAGCGGTTTGAGGTCCTTGGACTGGGAAAGGTCCTGTAGGATCTGGAGCAACTCGATCACTTTGGGCAGGCCTGAGATCTTGGCCATGTTCTGCATGCGTTGCGCCACACGGTTGCGAGTGGAACCGCCAATCTGCAGGCCACGGTTGGCACGCTTTAGAAGCGCGCGCACGGGCTCCATCTCCGGTTTGCGCATGAAGTCTTCGCCAAGGAAGTCATCACGGAACCGGGTGACGATGGCATGCACGGCATCCGTGGCCATGGGTTTCTCCATGTCATCCTGGTGCCACACGTGGGGAACGTTGCCGCCCACGAGGACAAGGTCTCCGGAAGTGAGTGGAGAAATGCTGTCGCCGACCACGCGGTGTCCCCGGCTTTTGAGGACAAGCGTGAGCTGGTGTTCCGGGTGGAAGTGCCACTGGGCTCCATAGCCGCTCCCCTGCACCACTTCGCAGTGGAAGGACTCCCACTCCCGCTGGGGAGTGTTTTCAAGCACGGGCCGTGCCTTGGTGGTGTGTCGCATGGTGTATAACAAAAGTATCAGTTTCTTGGCGGAGGGCAATGGTGTTGTTTTTTCCGCGTGCACATAATCCAGCTTTCGAGGGTCTGAAAATTCGAACTACAATTGTAGTTGACTGGTGCACTACAACTGTAGCATGATGGGCGCATGTCATTGCCAGCTGTTTCAAATTCCGAATGGACTGTCATGGAATACCTGTGGGAAGAATCCCCGCAGACCGCCGCGGAGGTGATTGCGGGGTTGCGTGAATCCACGGGCTGGGCGCCCAATACGGTCCGCACACTTCTTACACGGTTGGTGGAGAAGGGTGCCTTGCGCGCGAAGGACAACGAGGCGGGTGTCCGCGAGTATGCGCCGGCGGTGAAGCGGGATGCCGTGGTGAGGGCGGAGAGCAAGACCTTCCTGCAGCGTGTCTTCCGCGGTGCGGAGAAGACCTTGCTCGCCCATTTCGCCGCCAATGCCAGGCTCACTCCTGAGGAGGTGAAGGAGCTCAAGAGGTTACTCGATGAAAATGTAAAGCCAAAGCCATGAATCTGCCCGCACTCCACGCCGTGCTTCCCGCACTCACGGAAGCGTTTGATTTTGTGCTCCGTGCTTCGTTGCTGGCTGCGGTCGCCATTCTCATGGTGGTGAGCATCCGGTGGACACTTGGGTCACGCCTGGCCCCGGCTGCACGGGGGTGGTTGTGGTTCCCTGTGGTCTTGCTTTGTCTCAGTCCCCGACTCCCGTCGTTCATCGGGTGGAATGTTTCCCCAGAGGGGATCGCCAAACCTGTGCGTGAAGTATTCGAGCCGGCGCTCGGGCCGATTGTGGTGCGTGGTGAGCCGCAGCTCCTGAAGGACGCAGGGATGCCTGCACCGCAGGTGGTCCGGGCAACGATGTCCATCAGAGAGGCACTGGCCATTGCATGGGGTGCGGGCAGTGTTTGCCTCGGCGCCTTCTGGCTCATCGCCTATGTGGGTCTGTGGAGGAGAGTGAGGCGTGAACAGGGCGCTGTCAGTGAACGTTTGAGAGAAGAGTTCCGCGACTGTGTTCTCAAGGCAGGACTGCGCCGTGTGCCCCGTCTGCTGGTGACCGGAGCGGTGGACAATCCTGCGGTGGCTGGGCTGTGGCGGCCGACCGTGCTTGTGCCACCGGGATTGTTGGAGTCGATGGACCGTTCGTCGTTGCGGCATGTGCTGCTGCATGAACTCGGCCACATCCGGCGCATGGACCTCTGGTTGCACTGGGCGTCGGCACTGATGGTGGTGTTGCATTGGTTCAATCCGCTCGTATGGCTTGCGGCTCGCAAGTTCCGTGTGGATCGTGAGGCTGCGTGTGATGCTGCAGTCATTCATGCCATTGACGGACAGGCGCACGCCTATGGCGAGACGCTCCTGGCTCTCGGCTCACGTGCGGTGCCGTCCTTCGCGCCACGACTGATGGCAGGGATGCTGGGAGGCGCCGACATGGTGAAGCAGCGCATCGTGGATATCACCCGCAGGGACAGAAACTCGCGCATGGCTGCGTGCTTTGCCTTCGTGGTAGTGCTGAGCGGTGCCGGGATGCTGGCAGTCGTCGCGGCAGAACCCGCGCCACCGACGACCATCGCAGAAACGAAGCCGGCTGCAGAAAAGGATGCGGCATCGCCTTCGTTCAAAACTGCTGCCAAGGAACTCTACACGCGCACCTTCAGAGTGCCGCCGGATTTCCTCACCTGGATTCAAGAACAGGGTCCGCAAGACAATCCTGCGCGTGGGGAGGAGAAGAAGCCAAAGCCCACGGCGGTGGTCCTGCTCAAGCAACTCGGTGTCCCTTTCCCAGAAGGAGCTTCAGCCACTTTTGTACCGTCCACTTCCCAGCTCATTGCGAGGAACACCGCGGACAATCTGGATCTCATCGAAGCCATCATCGATGCCAGGCAGACTGCCACGATTCGCCAGATCTATGTGACGAGCCATGTGGTGGTCTTCAAGGAAGGCAGCAAACCGAATCTGCTGGGGCCCATGCAGCCTGCGCCAGAGAAAAGCGAGACGGCCGCGGAGCCCATTTCAGGCACGCCTGCACCTCCTCTGGTGGTACATCCGGCAGCCGGGAACCCCGCGCCATTCGCGGTGAGCGGCGTCTTCACGGATCCCCAGTTCCAGGTGCTGTTCCGGGCACTGATGGGCAAGGGGGTGCCGGCTCCCGATGGCAAGCCCGATGACACTTCGTACGATGCTTGGCTAAAGACGCTCGCCGGCCAGGTGCAGACGGTCGTCAGAATGCCATCCGTGGTCACCCGGAATGGGCAAAAAGCCACGGTCGAGGTGGTGCGCGAGTTCATCTTTCCCACGGCGTATGATCCGGTCCAGGGCGCGACGAAAGATACCCATCCCAAACTGGTGCCCACCCATTTTGAGATGAAGCCGGTGGGCTTTCTGCTGGATGTGGAGCCTGTCATCGGGGCGGATGGATACACATTGGATCTGGTTCTGGCACCTCAAATGCCATCCTTCATCGGGTGGACGGAGTATCCCGTGGCCGATGGTGAGAAGATCAAGAACCCCGCTTTCGAGAGCAGAAAGGTCAGCACCTCGGTGACCATCTGGGATGGCCAGACTGTGGCGTTCTCGGGTGAATCGTCCGTTTCTCCCTTCCTCCTGGATCCCTCGCTCAAAGGTGAGGCGGCGACCCTTTCCAAAGTTCATCCGGTGATGATCTTTGTCACCGCCGCGATGATTGACCCCAGTGGCAATCCGGTGGGCAAGCCGGTGCAGAAGGGGGAAAAGAATGATACACCGGAGAAGGCACCCGATCCTCAGGCAAAGGGGGGCAAGGCAGCGACAGCAGGTGGCGTGACCTCCAAGCGGGCGCGACTGCAGTTTCATGTGCCCAAGCCTGGTACTCGGGAACTCGACAGGGAACCGACAGCGGCATTTACCGAGTCACAGCTGGCGATTCTTCTAGGCAAGGAACTGCGCACGCGGGCGGTGAAACGTGTGGCGATGTTGTATCCGAACATCGCTCCGGTGCCCGTTGACCTTGGCATTGCCCGTCTGCCTGAGAGCGGACAGGTGATCGTCGAAGCATCGGGAACAAGCGAGGCTTATGTCCGATATTTTCTGGATGGTCTGCTGGATGAGCTCATGGCTGTGCGCAAAGAGGCCATGGAGAAGATTGCGTATGGAGCCTTGGGGAAGATCCTCCAAGAAGTGCTTGCATCGCAAAAGGAGGTGAAAACGCTGACCGAACACCGTGATCACATGGCCAAAGGAGGAGCACCCAAGGAAGAGATCGACAAGATCAATGCGGAGCTGGAGCGCGAGACTGAAAACCTTCGCGTGTGGACACAGAAGCTGCAACAAGCGGAGGAAGCCCACGGTGTGACGAGTAGCATCGACATTCTTGAGCGCCCTGCACCCGCAAAGGAAAACCAATAGAGCTCTGTGTGCTCTTGAGAAGCCCAAGTCATGAATTCACCAACTCTCTCCACGCTGTCCCTGGTGTTTGACTACGTGCTTCGGGCGTCGCTGCTGGGAGCGGCTGCCATCGCTCTGGTGCTCCTCATCCGGTGGATGCTGGGTCGTCGCCTCGCGCCGGGGGCGCGAAGCTGGCTCTGGTTTCCGGTGGCCGTGCTGTGCCTGAGCCCGCAGCTGCCAGGTCTGGTGGGCTGGGCTTTCACGGCGGAGGCGCTCCCCACACCGGTAAGGAAGGCGGTCGCAGTGGAGGACTACCCCGCGGTCGTCGTGCAAGGTGAACCCGAGCCTTTGTTGGAAGCGCCGGATCCGGTGATACCCGCAGCGCCTGTCGCTCGCTTCTCCGTGAGAGAAAAGATGGCGCTGGCCTGGGCTGCGAGCGCCCTCACCATTCTCCTCTTTTGGCTGGCAGCATATGCGGGACTGTGGCGTCGTCTCCGACACCAGCAGGAACCGGTGAGCGAAGGTCTTGCGGCTGAGTTTCGGGTTTGTGCAAGTCTGTCTGGACTCAAGCGCCTGCCGCGATTGATGGTTTCAGCCGCGGTGGAGAGTCCGGCAGTGGCAGGACTCTGGCGTCCTGTGGTACTCATGCCACCTCGTCTCGCCGAGTCCCTGGGGGAGGAGGCTTTGCGACATGTTCTGCTGCATGAGCTGGCCCACATCAAGAGAAGGGACCTCTGGCTGCATTGGGCATCCGCACTGGTAGTGGCCGTGCATTGGTTCAATCCGTTGGTATGGATCGCGTCGCGCAAGTTTCGCGGTGACCGAGAGTCTGCTTGTGATGCCGCGGTGATTGGGCTGGGTGAGAACCGGGCACACGCGTATGGGCAGACATTGCTGACATTGGAGACCCGTGTGACGCAGACGGTGGCCCTGCGACTCATGGCAGGTATCCTTGGCGGCGCGGATCTGGTTCGTCAGCGCATCGTGGATATCACACGCTTGGGGAAAACTTCGAGACGCGCGGCGTGGTCGGCGTTCTCCATGGTCTTGGGTGGTGCTGCTGTCATTGCGCTCGCCGCTGCTGAGCCAGCCGCACCCAAGGTGATTCCGCCCAGTACCAAAGAGGCGACGCCATCGTCCTCTTCCGAGGAACTGTACACACGTACCTACCGTGTATCTCCGGACTTTCACACCTGGAGGCAAATCCCGACGCTTGAATCCTGGAGGATCACCGATGGCAATGCTTCACGAAGGAATGCAATCGAAGTTCTGAAGGAGCTCGGAATCCCTTTTCCCGAAGGGGCAAGTGCGACTTTCATACCTTCCACCTCCCAATTGATTGTGAGGAACACGACAACGAACCTGAATTTGATCCGAGGGATCGTGGATGCCAAGCTGAACACGCCCGTGAGGCAGGTCTATATCCGAAGTCACCTGGTGGTATTCAAGGAGGGAATCAGCCTGCCGGTACTCCCTGGAGCGTCTGCTGGAACACTCGAGAAGCCGGCATCCCTGAAAACACCAGCGAAAGCAGGAGAAGGCTCGCTGAGTACGCAGCAGCATCCCGGAGCGCCTCCTGAGACCTCGATGCACGTTGCTGGTGCGTTCACAGATGCCCAATTCCAAGTCCTCCTCAAGAGTCTGATGGGGAAGGGCACGCCATCCGCCAACACTTCTGGGAACGGTGCCTCTTTTGATCTGACCGATCTCGCACCCCAAGTAGAGGCGGTGATTGGTCTTCCTCCCATCACCACCCGCAGCGAACGCAGGGGCACGCTGGAGGTGGCGCGAGATTTCATTTACCCCACCGAGTACGACAGAAAGGAGCCGGCGGAGCAGGGCGAGTCTGCGCTGTATGTGCCAAAGAAGTTTGAGATGCGGCCCATCGGTATCCGGCTGGAGATCGATCCAGTTGTCAGTCCTTTTGGGAATACGTTGGAGCTTGATCTCGGACCCGAATTGCAAGGCTTCATGGGGTGGGCCGATGCTCCCGCGGTGGGCGGTGGGACCGTGAAAACCCCGATCTGCAATACAAGCACGGTGCACACCGTGGTCACCATGCAGGACGGCCACACGATTGCTTTTGGAGGTTACGCCTATGTGGCGGCCTTCCTCATGAATTCCGCATTGAAGGGAGAGGAGGCGCTGATTTCGAAGAAGCATCCTGTCATGATCTTTGTCACTGCCATGATGGTCGACCCCAGTGGGCAACCGCTAAAGAGCGAGGTGCCAGCGGTAGAAAAGAATGGTGCTTCGGAGAAAGCATCGTCAGTGAGACCTACGGGTGCTGCGGTGGTCGTCCTTGGTACACCGTCCGTCAGCCGGGCGGTCATCGATGTTGGTCCGGGTGTGGTCTATACCGGTCAGCCTGATGAGGCAGCTGTCGCGAAGTTTGTTCATGAGCAGATTGAACTTTTGCAGAGCCCGGAAATTCGCAAGCGTGCCGCGGACCGCACGGAGACTTATCATCCCTACGTTGCTCCCGTCCCGATAAAGCTCTCGGCAAGTCGGATGCTGAAAACGACCCAGGTGGAAGTGACTGCCACCGGAACGAGTGCGGACTACACCCGATTTTTCCTGAAGCGCTTGCTGGAAGTGCTGATCGCACAGCGGAAGGAGGTCATGGAAGAATCGACTCTCGGTGTGGCTTCAAAAGCGGTGTTAGCCGTCGTCGAAAAAACGCAGGAGGTGGAATTGCTGACCGAGGAACAAAAAAATGCCACAGACCGGAAGGCCCCTCAGGGGAGGCTGGACAAGATAAAGGCGGACCTCGGCCGCACCCAGGAAGAGCTTCGTGTGGCAAGGGAAAAGCTCGTGCAGATGGATGTCGCCACCATCCATCGCGAGACCAAGTTTTTTGAACTCCAGATTTTGGAGCATCCGACTTCTGCCGAGGTAAAATAGTGGCACTGCGGTCGGGTGGCGGCCCTCTTTCAAAATGCCCGAATCACTTTTGTATCACAAGGCATTGCCCCCAGCGTAGCAGCTTGCTCCCGTACGCGGTAGCCTGTGGACATGGGCAAAGAGTACAGCATCACCCCCGTCTCCGTTCCTCGCGTGGAGACGAAGCATCGTCGTATCAACACGGCACTTCCGCATCCGGATTCCGTGCCTGTTTTGGAGAAGCTGCGTTCCCTTGAGCCCATTTCCATGCGTGGTATGCCGCCCATCGTCTGGGACAAGGCGGAGGATTACTATGTGTACGACCGCCATGGCAACCAATGGCTCGACTGGAGCAGCGGCGTGCTGGTGACCAATGCCGGCCACGGCGTGAAGGAAGTGCGCGATGCCATCATCGCCCAGGTGCAGAGTGGGCTGCTGCACAATTATGTTTTCCCCAGCGAAGAGCGCGCCGAATTGACGGAACTGCTCATCTCACTGGCACCGGCAGACCTGAAGAAGGTCTTCCTCCTCACTACCGGCTCGGAAGCGACCGAGTGTGCGATCAAGCTTTCACGCTCGCACGGCATCAAGGTGGGCGGACGCGGCAAGATTGGCATCATCGGCTTTGAGCGCGGCTTCCACGGCCGCACGCTGGGTTCCCAGCAGGCCGGTGGCATGGCCGGGCAGAAGAACTGGATTGTGAATGAAGACCCGGCGATCTTCACCGTGCCCTTCCCGGACGGCTACTGGCAGCCAGATGTGACCTTTGATTGCTTCCTGAAGGCGATCGAGCAGCGTGGTCTCAAGCCGGAGAACATCGCTGGCGTGATGATGGAAACCTACCAGGGCGTGGGTCCCGACTTCGCTCCCACCGAGTACGTGCGCCAGCTCGCCGAGTGGTGCCGCAAGCATCAGATCGTGCTCACCTTCGATGAAGTGCAGGCGGGCTTCGGCCGCACGGGCAAGTTCTGGGCGTTTGAGCACTACGGCCTCGCCCCTGACCTCATCTGCTGTGGGAAGGGTATCAGCAGCTCGCTGCCGCTCTCGGCGGTGATTGGTCGTGCAGAAATCATGGATCAATTCCCTCCGGGCTCCATGACCAGCACACACACGGGGAATCCTGTCTGCTGCGCGGCTGCCATGGCGGCGATTCGCAAGATCCTGCGTGAGAAGATGACGGAGAACGCCGCCGCGCTGGAGCCCGTGCTCCTTGCCGGACTGAAGAAGATCCAGGCCCAGCATCCTGCTGTCATCGGCCATGTCACGGCCAAGGGGCTCGTCGCAGGCATGCAGACGGTCAAGGTCGGGACGAAGGACCCGGACCACGATCTCGCTCATCGCATCATTGAGCTTTGCTACCAGAAGGGACTCCTTCTTTTCGCACCGGTGGGTGCCTGGGGGCAGACGGTGAAAATCGCGCCACCGCTGAGCATTCCGAAGGATGCGCTGGAGGAAGGTCTCATTGTCCTGGAGGAAGCGACTGCCCAGGCGGTTTCCGAGTTGGTCGGAGAGCCCGTGCTGCGCGCCGCCTGAGGCGTGCAGCAGATTCGAGTGAGGTGCGCGGCGGAGACAAGCTTGCATTCCGGTGATTAATCCGGTGTGCTGGGGGCGTTATGTCCGGCCCTAACGCCATGAATCCCTCAGAATCTCCCGTATCATCCCGTCGCGATTTCCTAAAAACCACGACACGCACCGCTGCTGGCGTGTCCGTGCTGTCCGGTATCACCATCCCGTATGTTCACGCCTCGGTGAATGACGAGGTGAAGGTGGCTCTCATCGGTTGCGGTGGTCGTGGATCCGGTGCTGCGAGCAATGCGCTCTCCGTGGGGCCGCCCACCCGTCTCGTCGCCATGGCGGACGTGCAGAAGAACCGTCTGGACTCCAGCTTTGACGCGCTCTCCAGCAAGCATCCTGACCGCATGAGCGTGTCGGAGGATGCGAAGTTCATCGGGTTTGATGCCTACAAACAGGCGGTGGACATGCTGAAGCCCGGGGATATCGCCGTGTTCGCCACGCCTCCGGCCTTCCGCTGGGTGCACTATAAGTACGCCATTGAGCGGGGTGTGAACATCTTTATGGAGAAGCCGCTCTCCGTGGACGGCCCCACCTCCAAGCGCATGCTGGAGCTGAATGAAGAGGCGAAAAAGAAAGGCCTCAAGGTGGCTGTGGGTCTCATGTGCCGCCACTGCCGTGTCCGCGGCGAGCTCTACAACCGCATCCAGGATGGCGCGATTGGCGATCTCATCCTTGCCCGTGCGTACCGCATGCAGGCGCCCGTGGCTTCCTGCTTCTCGAAGCGTCGTCCGGAAGACACGCCGGAGCTCATCTGGCAGATCCAGCGTTTCCACTCGTTCCTCTGGGCGAGCGGCGGCGCGTACAGCGACTTCTTCATCCACAATATCGACGAAGCCTGCTGGATGAAAAACGACTGGCCCGTGGAAGCCCAAGCCAGCGGTGGTCGCACGGATCGTGGCGATTACGTGGACCAGAACTTCGATCACTACTCTGTCGAATACACCTGGAAGGATGGCAGCAAGTTCTTCTTCGAAGGACGCAACATCACGGGCTGCCGCAATGAGTTCTCCACGCACGTGCACGGCTCGAAGGGCATGGCGATCGTCTCCACGGCGGGTCACCTCCCGGCGAAGAGCGCCATCTTCAAGGGTCAGACCCGTGACTCTTCGGCCACGGTGTGGCGTGCGCCATCCCCTGAGCCGAACCCGTATCAGACGGAGTGGGATGATTTCCTTGATGCCATCCGCAACAACAAGCCCTACAACGAAATGGAGCGCGGCGTGAAGGCCAGCCTCGTCACCGTCATGGGCCGTATGGCGGCGCACACCGGCCAGATCATCACCTATGATCAGATGCTGAACTGCCCGTACGAGTTCGCGCCTGGAGTGGACAAGCTGACGCTCGATGGCCCGGCTCCGATTCATGAAGACGCCAATGGCCGCTACCCTGTGCCGCTTCCCGGTGTGAACCGCGACCGCGAGTATGCGATGGCAGATGTGGTGGTACCCAAGGCACCTGAGCCTCCTGCGGCGCCGGCGCCTGCACCCGCGCCTGCACCCGCGGCGGGAGCGCAGAAGTCCTAAGCGTTAGCTTCCAGCTTCCCGACGGAGGGGGCGCCCAAAAGGCGGCCCCTTATCGTTTTTGAAAGAAGCGATGCCATTGCCCGCGTTTGGGGCTCAAAGCCCGCAACATTCAAGCCCTGAACGCCATGAAACACGTCATTCCCGTTCTTACCTTGCTGCTTCTGTTGTCGGGTGTTTTCCTGACGGAAGCTGCGAACCCTGATCAGCCTCACATGCGAGCAGCGCTGGAGCTGCTGCAGTCTGCCAAGAAATCCGACCAGCCTCTCCCCATGCTGACCTCCGCCCGGAAGCATCTCAAGAATGCCTCCAAGAACAAAGGCGGAGCCAGGGTGGAAGCGCTGGAACTGGTGAACGAAGCGATCGCCCAAGCGCAAGTGGGGGACAAGAAGAAGACCGAGCAGAAGATCAATGCGGCCATCGCCAATATTCACTCGGGCATCGGAAACGCCAAATAACCTGCGCGGCGTATTGCCCGCGTGCGCAATTCTGGTGACACCCTCGTCATTCCTGGAGTAGCCTCCATGGCATGACGAACAAGCTTGTCGCGAGTGTGCGTTTGTTTCTGTGTGCAGCGATCGCGTCGTCGCTGCATGCGGCTCCGATTCACACGGCAGCTTCGGCTGGAGACCTTTCCAAGATCGAACAAATTCTCACGGATGGCGCCGATGTGAATGCGCCACATGAAGTGAGCGGGCTGACGCCATGGCAGATCGCGCGCATGCATGGTCGCGAAGAAGCGGCGGAACTACTGGCAAAGAAAGGCGCGGACACGAATCGCGAGTTTCCCAAGCCGGGCGAGATTGTGGATCGTGCCTTGAAGAACGCTGTTAAGGAAGACAGTCCCGGATTTGCGGTGCTCGTCGCGCGCGATGGCAAGGTCGTCTACGAGCGTGGCTTTGGGATGGAGGATATCGAGGCGAAGAAATCCATCACCCCGGAGACCGCTTTCCGCATCGGCTCGGTCACAAAGCAATTCACAGCGGCGGCCATCCTTCTTTCCGAAGAGGACGGCAAGCTCAAGGTCACGGACACCATCGATAAGTATTACCCGGGTTTTCCTCGTGGGGACAAGATCACGCTGCATCATCTGCTGACGCACACCTCGGGCATCTACAACTTCACTGCGCTTCCCGGCTTCATGAAGCAGGCTACGGAGCCCGTAACCCCAGCACAGGTCATTGCCTCGTTCAGAGATGTGTCTCCCAACTTCGCTCCGGGCGCCTCCCACATGTATTGCAACTCGGGCTACTACCTGCTCGGTGACATTGTGGAGAAGGTGCAGGGACGTTCGTACGTGGCCCTGCTGAAGGATCGTGTGTTCGACAAGGAGGGGATGAAAACCACCGGCGCGCATCGTCCCGGGCTGGGGCTGGCTCATGAAGCGAAGGGATATGCGCCCAAGGAGGAGAAGGATAAGAATGCCGGTTGGAAGCTTGCTCTGAACTGGCACATGAGCCAGGCCGGTGGGGCGGGGGAGTTGTATTCCACTGTCGGCGATCTGTATCGCTGGAATGAGGCTGTGTTCAACGGTCGTGTATTGAGTGCCGAGTCCCAGAAGAAAGCGCTTACTCCGCTGAAGGAACAGGCGGATGCTCCCAAGAAGACCGATGCCTTCGATGGGAACTATGCCTATGGCTGGGTGGTAGCGGAAGTGCGTGGATTGAAGAGCATCTGGCACAATGGAGGTTTGAATGGATTCACCAGCGAGTTGAGACGTTTTCCGGATCAGAAGGTTACCGTTGTGGTGTTCTCCAATTCAGCGTCACCCATCGGGGGATTCTCTGCGGCAGGTGTGGCGGAACTCGCTGCGAGGCAATTCCTCTGGCGTGAGATGAAGCCGCAGCCCTCCTTTCGTGAGCAGGAGCTCGCGGAAGGCACGAAGCTTGAGGACTACGTGGGCACATTTGACTTTTCCGGCTTGGGCGTCATGCGCTTCCGCGTTGAGCGTGGCAGGTTGCAGGCCAAGCTCGCAGATCAGAAGTGGGGTGATGTGGGGCCTGCGGACAGGGATGTATTCCGTGAACCCAGTGTGGATGCGAACTTTGCATTCAAGCGTGATGAGAAGGGGGCGGTGACGTCCGTCACCCTCAAGCAGCGCGGTACCGTGCTCTCAGGGAATCGCTTTGCGGAGCCGCAAGAAGGGGAGATGACGAGGGCGGCGTTGGATGAACTGACAGGGAAGTATCAGCTGGGCATCCAGACCTTTGAAGTGAAGCTCTCACCGCGTGGGTCCTACCTGCTCGCGAGGCTTGGAGAACAGCCGGATTTTGCGTATTATCCCGTGGCGGAAAAGAAGGACCGAGTTTTCTGCAAAGCGATCCGCGTGGAGCTGGAATTCAAGCGGGAGAAGGATGGGAAGATCCAGGGGCTGGTCCTGCATCAGGGCGGGATGATGATGCCGTTCGCGAGAGTGGAGCAGCAGGCGAGTCTGAAGAAGTAGGGGCTGTCGCCCCGTCTACGCTTCACAGCGGTGTCTTTGCACTCAGGAGTCTCGTGGGTTTTTGGGATCGTGGTGAGGGCGCAGCGTCCACTGCTCATGCTGCGACCTTGTTTGGCCTGATGGTTTGCTTTACAGCGACACGCCACGCTTCCACGGCAGGAAGTCATCCTGGCCCAAGGCCACGGCCTTCGGTGTGTATTCACCACTGGCGGTGGCGATGGTCAGCTCCAGCATTTCTTCCCCGGCTTGCTCTACCGTCTTCTTTCCGGTGATGATGGGGCCGGCGTCGTAGTCGATGACGTCGCCCATGCGGAGGGCGAGTTCGGTGTTGGTGGAGATCTTGAGGGTGGGGCAGATGGGATTGCCGGTGGGGGTTCCGAGGCCGGTGGAAAAGAGCATCACGGTGCAGCCGGCACCTGCGAGGGCGGTGGTGCTTTCCACATCGTTGCCAGGGGTGCAGACGAGGGCGAGGCCGGGCTTGGTGATGGGTTCGGGATAGTCGAGTACATCGGTCACGGGGGAGGTGCCGCCCTTCTTCGCGGCACCGGCGGACTTGATGGCATCTGTGATCAAGCCATCGCGAATGTTGCCGGGCGAGGGATTCGCATCAAAGCCGCTGCCGCAGGCTTCGGCAGCACGCTGGTAGGCGCGCATGAGATGCACGAAGCGATCAGCCAATGTCGCGGTGACGCAGCGATTGCTGAGTTCCTGCTCAATGCCGCAGAGTTCAGGGAACTCGGAGAGCGCGGCGGTGCCACCGAGTGCGACCAACAGGTCTGCGGTGTGGCCGATTGCGGGGTTCGCGGAGATGCCGGAGAAGCCATCGCTGCCGCCACACTCCACGCCCACGATGAGATCACTGATGGGACACGGTTCGCGACGTAAGTCATTCGCCTCTGCCATGCCGAGAAAGGTGGTCTTGATGGCGCGGCTCATCATGTCGCGCTCGGAGGCGCTCTTCTGCTGCTCGAAGATGTGCAGCGGTTTCGCGAAGTGTGGATGGTGATCCGCGAGTGCCTTCTCCAAGAGACTCACTTGCGCATGCTGACATCCGAGACTGAGCACCGTGGCGCCTGCGACATTCGGATGCGCGATGTATCCGGCAAGCAGGGCGCACAACGCTTCCGCATCCTGCCGTGTGCCGCCGCAGCCCAAGCCGTGTTCCAGGAACTTCACGCCATCGACGTGCGGGAACAGAGGTTTGGATGTGGAGGTTTCGTCAATGCTTGCCGCCAAAGCTTCGAGTTCGGATTTCGAAACACCCTTTTGATGCATCGCGGCGAGCTGTCGTGCGAATTGCTGGTACGGTCCGGTCTTCTTGTAGCCGAGTTCCGTCTGCAGCGCTTCGCGCATGAAGTTGAGATTGCGGTTCTCGCAGAATACGAGCGGGATCACCACCCAGTAGTTTGCTGAGCCCGCGCGTCCTGTGGGCCGCTTGTAGCCTGCAAACGTGCGTGACTTCCACCGCGAGACATCCGGCGTGCTCCAGGCGATCTCCTGCTGCTTGCCGCCGAAGGCATCTGAGTCGTGCTTGAGATTGTGGGTGTGCACGAGGGCTCCTGCGGCGATGGCCTGTGTCGTGCGCCCGACGGTCACGCCGTACATGGTCACGCGATCCCCGGCAGCGAAATTGCGTGCGGCGAATTTCTGCTTCGCGCCAATGTCCCCGGGGAGGCTCCAAGCCTCGTGATCCAGTTGGTAGGTATGGCCCGCCTTGAGCGGTTGCAGCGCTACGATGAGATCATCGGCAGGGTGGATGCGGAGGATGGAGCGCATGAGCGTGGGTGAGAGGTGGGGATGATCATCCCTGAACGGCTGACAATCAAGTGGTGCTGCGTTGGGATGAGGGGTGGTTTCAGAGTCATTTGACGGGAAGCCGAGAGAACGGAAAATCCCGAACGTTTACATTGCATCTGCGACCCATTCTCAATACCTTCGGACTCCGCATCATGCCCACTGCCACCACCCTCTGCCAACTGCCTCCCGGCGCGTCCGCGGTCATTGAAGACATTCCCGTTGGGCATGATGAACATATCACGCGCTTGCGTGAGCTCGGGCTGGTGCCGGGTACCAAAGTACGTCTTGTGCGTCGTGCGCCCCTTGGCGATCCCATCGAAATTTCGGTGCGTGGCTCCCGCCTTGCCATGCGCCGCAGCGAAGCCCAGCACATCAAGATTCTTCCCCAGTAGTCCATTTCATGTCTGGAGCTGTAGCTGACGTCATGCCGGAGCAGCCGGCGGGAGTCTCGACCCGTGAGACCCTCTTTGCCATTGTAGGCAATCCGAACTGCGGAAAGAGCACCATCTTCAATGCGTTGACGGGCCTGAAGCAAAAGGTCGCGAACTATCCTGGCGTGACCGTGGAGAAGCGTGAGGGCTCCTGCATGTCCCTGCACGGGAAGCGGATGCGGCTCATCGACCTTCCCGGTGCCTACAGCCTGAACGCACGCTCGCCCGATGAGGCCGTGGTGCGTGATGTGCTCTTTGGCCGCCGTCGCGATACGCCCCGGCCTGACGCGGTGGTCATCGTGGCAGATGCGGCGAACCTGGAGCGCAATCTCTATCTGACCACTCAGGTGCTGGAACTGGGGCTGCCTGCCCTCGTGGTGCTGAACATGATGGACGTGGCCGAGGCCAAGCAGTGGCGCATTGACCTCGCCCAGCTCAGCCAGAAGCTCGGTGTGCCCATCATTCCCATGCAGGCGAGCGTTGGGAAGGGGCTCGTGGAATTGAAAGCCGCCATGAGCCGCAAGCTTGAGGCTCCGCCGAAGCACGAGCCCCCCATGCCTGCGGACATCACCCGTGCGCTGAATGAGGTGCGCGGTGATCTGGTGAATGCCGGTGCCGTGCACAATGAAGCCTCGCTGCTGGAGCCGCTTTATCTCATCTCCGATCATGATCCGGAACACTACGGCATCAAGGACGAGCACGTGAACCGCATTGCCGCTGCTCATGATACGTTGGAGAAAAAGTTTCCCGGGTGGGAGGACACGCTGGCGGGTGCGAGGTACGAGGCGATTGAGAAGATGTTGGATGGCGTCCTGCGCCGCCCTGAGCGTGAGGAGAGCACCTTCACGGACAAGCTCGACCGCTTCCTGCTGCATCCTGTTTGGGGTGTGGTGACACTCATTGGTTTGATGGCAGTGCTGTTCTACACCGTGTTCAGCGTGGCCGAGGGGCCCATGGGCTGGATTGAGGATGCATTTGGCGCCATTGGCTCCTGGGTGGAAGGCGCCATGCCGGAGGGCGATCTGCGTGACCTCATCGTGAATGGGGTCGTTGCGGGTGTAGGCGGTGTGGTGGTGTTCCTGCCGCAGATTCTCATCCTCTTCTTCTTCATCGGCCTCATGGAGGACTCGGGCTACATGTCGCGCGTGGCCTTCATCATGGACCGCATCATGGGGAAGGTGGGGTTGAACGGAAAATCCTTCGTGCCCTTCCTGAGCGCCTACGCGTGCGCGGTGCCTGGCATCATGGCGACGCGTACGATTGCGAGCTTGAAGGATCGCATCGTCACCATCCTGGTCACCCCCTTGGCGAGCTGCTCGGCACGTCTGCCGGTGTATGCGCTCATGATCGCAGCCATGCTGCCCTCGGGTGAAGTTCCCGCTTGGACGAAGGCCATGATCCTGCTTGCCATGTATCTCCTCGGTACGGTGGGCGCATTCTTCTTCGCGTGGATCTTCAATCGCACGCTCATGAAGGGACAAAGCAGTCTCATGGTGCTGGAGATGCCCAGCTACAAGCGTCCTTCCATCCGGCAACTGCTCCTCTTCATGCTCGAGCGTGGCCGCATTTTCCTGCGCCGCGCCGGCACCGTGATTCTCGGTCTTTCCATCCTTCTCTGGGCGGCCATGACCTACCCCAAGACTCCGGATGCGGACAAGTCCGTGAATCTTGCGAACAGCATTGCGGGCCAGGCTGGCCATCTTGTGGAGCCCCTGATCAAGCCACTGGGCTTTGATTGGAAGATTGGCATCGGTCTCATTGCCAGCTTCGCGGCGCGTGAAGTCTTCAACAGCACCATGGGAATCGTGTATGCCGTGCAGGAGGAGGACGATGAAGAGAGCGTCCATCTCCGCGAGCACATGGCCGCCGAAAAGTGGCCGGATGGATCCCCGGTGTTCACGCCGCTGGTGTGTGTGAGCATCATGGTCTTCTTCGTCTTTGCCATGCAGTGCCTGAGCACCGTGGCCGTGGTGAAGCGCGAGACGAACGGCTGGAAGTGGCCGCTCTTCCAGATTGGCTACATGACGGCCGCAGCCTGGCTGGCCAGTTTCATCGTCTACCAAGGAGGATGCCTGCTGGGCTTCTGACCTCATGAACGCATCGAACGACTGGCAATCCTGGGCCGCACTCCTCGTGGTGATCGGCACGGTGATCGTCTTCGTGAAGCGCACGTTCTGGAAGAAGAAAAGGGCAGGAGGATGCGCCTCCTGCGGCAGTGGCCCTTCCAAGCCCGTCACGAGTTCCCGAATTTCGCCACGATGAGTTCATCCTGGTGACCTTCAGGGTTTGGTCTGTGGCGGGAATTCCAGCTCGACCATCTCCGGCACCACCTCCGTGAGGCCTATCTCAAACCATTCGGTGTTGGTTGGAAGATTGGTGTCGAAGGTGACGCGGTTCGAGGTGAGGCCTTCGTCATCTACTTCCCACGCCCGATATTCGGCTCCTGTTCCGGGATGTGTCGTGTTCCCCTGGGAATCCCGGAGGTGCCACGAGGTGCATTCATGCCGTGGGGTGATCCGCAAGTCCGCGAGCCTGAAAGAGACCACGCCCTCGGACCGATTCTGCACGGAAAAGAGCGTGGCCTCAGCATTCCCGCTGCGCGCAGTCATGTTCTGAGCCTGTCCAAGCCCCGGCTTGGGCACCACCACCTGTTTGAATTCAAACGATGTGCGCGGCGGGCGACTGTGACTGAAGCGAGGAGACAGCCAGAAGCGCACTCGCAAGGGGTATCTCGATGGCCACCCGGCGGTGCGGCACACGATTTCCTGCGCCTGCTCGGCGGGGATCCGCTTTACTTTCACGAGCGGCATCACATCCCAACCACCGGCGGCGTTGCAGATCGTGGTATTCCAGACCTGCACGCCATCATCCGCGTCATGCCATGGATCGCAGCGAAGCCGGAAGGTGACTTCCTGAAGGAGTTCTGTGCGTGGAGCGTCGAGACGAAAGTGTTCTGCGGTGATTCGTTGCGTGCCCACCAAGCCCTTGGAAGAGGCGTGCGAGGACAGGACTGACCGATGTCTGTAAAAGGGATTCTCGATGGTGAACTCAGAAATGGGAGTGCCATAAGGTCCCTTGGGTTTGATTCCTCTGAATTCGAAGCGGAGGGTCAGGCTTTTACTGTCCGAAGGATACTCACCCTGCAGCAACCGAACGGGCAGTGGTGCTTTGGGCGACTTTGATGATGGCGTGGAGCTGAATACAGGGACATTCTGCCCGGAGTCATCTTTGACGGTGATGCTCCACTCCGCGAAGTCCATGGGCTGGCTCGCAGCGAGTGCGATCACCTGAGGCTTCATGGAGCCATAGGTCTCTCGTTTTGGCCGCGGGAATGCCTTGATTTTTGATGATGCCCAAGAAGGCAGGCGTGCATGAAGCGAATTCCAGAGATCCTTGCACTTCTGTTCGATACTCTCGTCTTTGACGGTGACGTCATAGCTGACCGTCATCTTGGGGCGGTGCTCCTTCCATGTGGTGGGTGTTCCCGTGAACCCGCCCAGAATCTTGATTTCCGTATGATGGGGAAGCGTAATGATGCTGGCGCGCATGGCAGAGTTGGCCATCAGCCAGAACAAAACGCAGGTTCCTCCCATGAACACCAATGCGATGAGCCACCGTCCCCAGCGCCTTGACCCTGGCGATGAGGAAGCGTGCCCCGCCTCTTGAGGGCGAACGGCTGTCTGGCTCTGCATGGCAGGAGGCTAACAAACCAGGGTGGGTATCCTCAAGACAAAAGAAAAACCCACGGCTCGTTCCCGGGTGGAGAAGCCGTGGGCTGGGGGGACTGCTGAGATTCTCGAGTGATCAGTCAGCTGCCAGGAAAGGCCCGCGCGTCGTCACGAGTCATGCCTTCCTTGATGCGGGCCATCTTCGCCGCGGCTTCGTCTTCCACGTACACGGCGACGCCGATGACACCGACATTGCGTGCGCCCCTTTCGCCACCGGTCTTCGCCGCTTGAGAGTTGCGCACGGAGCCGAACTCAAAGCGGCGCATCTTGCCGTTGTATTTCATGCCATCAATGCGGATCTGGCTCTTCGAGGGAATGACGTAGCCGCGACGACTTGCAGATGCGGGAGTGCCACTCAGGGTATCCAGGCCATCCACGGACACGACTACTTCCACCTTCTCCTTGCCTGGGTTCTCCAAGATGATGGAGTAGCTTGAGCCTGCCTGACCGATCACGAAGATTTTCCCGTTGGATTCGTACCACGGGAGCTTGCCGCCATACCACCCCGTATCCAGAGAAGCCTTCACCCTGCCGCCAGCCAGCTTGAAGCTGCCGGTGTGCTTGGAGGAGTCTCCCAGGAAGTCCGCCATGGCCTTGGCACCGTCTTCGTCGTTGTAGTGGAAGGAGCCCACAGCATCCGGCGTGGACTGGTTGCGTCGATAGAACATGGTGGATACTGAGTTGTCCGTGTACTCGTTGCCCAGGGTGGTGCCAAGACCGGGGCGGCTTTCCAAAGCTTTGGACCTCTGGGAGGCGGCGGTGGGCGGCGAGCCCGGCGGGCGAAGGCCCCGGCCGACACCCCCGGAGTCCGCGTACGTGAGAGAACCATCGGAGGAGGCGCAGGCGCCGAGGAGGAATGAGAGACCGGCTGTCACGAGCGCGGCGCAAAGGACATGAAGACGGCGTATGGAATCGGGTTCGGCTTTCATGTGCAGATTTTTCTGCATTAACGCCGGGATCGTCAAACGAAAAAGTGCAGAATTTTCTGCACTTAATTTTCCGCGCGCCGCTTTTTCCAGTTGCGGGACCGATAAAGTGCGGAAAATTCTGCACATGCCCGCCCGCTCTGATGAACCCCTCCCGCGCCGCGAGCGCGAAGCCATGGACATCCTCCATCGACTCGGGGAGTCCGGGGTGGGACAGATGCAGGAGCAGATGTCCGGTGAGCCCAGCTACTCCGCGGTGCGTGCACTGCTGGGGCTCTTGGTGGAGAAGGGACTGGCCCGTGTGAGGAAGGATCCAACTTCACGACAGTATCTCTATGCGCCGGCGGTGCCGCTCACTCGTGCCCGGAAAGGTGCCCTGGGGCGCATGCTGGACACGTTCTTCGGCGGCTCTCCCAGCGAACTCGTCGCCACCTTGCTTGCGGAAAATGAACGCCAGCTTCCCCCGGAGGAACTCAAGAAGATCCGGGACATGGTGGAGGAACATGCACGCAAGAAAAAAACCTCCAGCCGCTAGCCCTGCACTGCCATGACCTCCCTGCTGCTCTCCCTCACCTGCGCGCTTCTGGGCGTGCTCGCAGCGGCGTGTCTCTTGCCGGCGCAGGCGCATGCGTTGAGGAGAAGGGTGCTGTTGGTGGGGCTGCTGATCTTGATGGCACTCCCACTGCTCCGCTGGTTCGCCTCCATCGCTGGTCTTGCCATCGATCTGCAGTGGAATGCAGGGCAGGTGCCAGCTGGAGGTGAGGAAGGGCCTGCTGTGGGTGGGATGAGAGTCATCGCCGGATGCTGGCTGCTGGGAACTGCCGCGATGTTGCTGAGGTTGTTCGTTCGCTGGCGCAGTATGCTTGCGCTCGCGGGTGATTCTGAAGATGCCTCGGAATCCTTGCCGCAATCCATGCATCGTATCTTTGCGGGCATGGGGCAGCCTCAGGTGCGGGTCTCTCCACACGTCGTCACGGCGTGTGTGGCTCTTTGGAAATGGAAGCCGGTGGTGCTTTTGCCAGGGCAGGCTGCGGGATGGAGGACGTCCACCCTGCGTGCGGTCCTTCGCCACGAGTTGGAACATGCACGCCGCGGTGACCTCTGGTGGCGTCTCGCGGGTGAGGTGGCGCTCGCGCTCTGGTGGTGGCACCCACTCGCGCATGTGGTGCTCCGTCGTTGGTCCGAGGCCTGCGAACAGCTGTGCGATGACGCGGTGTTGAAGTCGGGCGTGCGACCGGAGAGCTATGCGCGTTCCTTGCTGACGCTTGCAGGTGGTGGTGTGGCGCCGACTCCGGCTCCTGCGATGTCCTTCCTGGGCCGCTCTCCGTCGCGTTTGCGCCGTCGAGTGGCATCGATACTCAGCCATCACGGTACGGGGCATGCCAGTCCCTCATGGGTGGCTTGTGTGGCGATTGGGGTGCTGGCGCTGGTACTGGGGTTTGCAGCCACGGTTCATCTGCAGCGTGAAGATGCTGCGCATCGCGAACAGCTCCAGACCGAGGCTCAGCTTCGTCTGGATGCGAATCCGTTTCCGGCGGATCCGTAGGGCCAATTTCAGGGGCCGAAGGCCTTGGACTGCGGATGCCTGCAGCCGCTTTCCATTAGTGCAGCCTGCTGCACGCCATGCCGCGACGAAGTCGCCAAGCTTTCCTGGATTCTCGCGCAGCGGGTGATATTTACCATCGCCAGAGCAGGCTGTGGACTCTTCAAAGCGGCAGCAGGCTGCCGCAGTCCAAGGCCTTCGGCACAAGCCACCTCAAGGGCATGGCTCAGGAATTCAAAAACGCGCCCAGTGGACTCGTCGCGGACGCGCGCTCGCTGGCATCGGCAAGGCCGATCTCATAGGCGGCGCGACCGGCTTCCACAGCCATCTTGAAGGCTTGCGCCATGCGGACGGGATCGCCAGCCACAGCAATGGCCGTATTCACCAGCACGGCGTCGGCACCCATTTCGAGAGCTTCGGCGGCATGGCTGGGGGCACCGATACCGGCATCCACCACGACGGGCACGGAGGCCTGCTCGATGATGATTTCGATTTGTTTCCGCGTCGTGATGCCCTGGTGTGAGCCGATGGGTGAACCCAGCGGCATGACTGTGGCAGTACCCACATCCTGCAGGCGCTTCGCGAGCACGGGGTCGGCATTGATGTACGGCAGCACGACGAAGCCTTCCTTCACCAGTACTTCTGCGGCCTTCAGAGTTTCCACCGGGTCGGGCAGCAGGTAGCGGGGGTCGGGGTGGATCTCCAGCTTCACCCAGTTTGGCAGGCCGGCGGCCACGGCAAGGCGGGCGAGGCGCACGGCCTCCTCCGCATTCATGGCGCCGCTGGTGTTGGGCAGTAGCAGATACTTGTCCGCCGGGATGAACTCCAGGATGTTCGCAAACGGGTCTTTCTTGCCAGACAAGTCCGCGCGGCGCAGGGCGACAGTCACGATCTCGCCACCGCTGGCATCCAGCGCGGCACGCATTTTCTCTCCTGAGCTGAACTTGCCCGTGCCCAGCATCAGGCGTGACCGGATCTCGCGTCCGGCGACGATGAATGGCTTGCTCTGCATGTAACGAAGGACTCTCTCTACTCGGAAACGAACGGGCTTGATTGGTTAGAGCTGCACACGGCGCAGCAGTTCATCCAGTGGCATCTGGAGGCCAATGTAGAAGTCGCCAAACTCGGCGTACTTCGAGCTGACTTCGTCGAAGCGCATCTGGTAGACGATGCCCTTGATGTGGTAGGTGTCGTGCGCCAGCAGCGTCACGCCCCACTCCATGAGGTCCAGGCCGGTGGAGCCGGTGATGAGCTGGCGAACCTTGCCATGCCACTGGCGGCCGACGCGGGCGTGTCCCTGCATCAGCTCGCGGCGTGCTTCAAACTCGGTGGCGTACCAGTTGTTCCCATCGGAGCGGCGCTTGCTCATGGGGTAGAAGCAGAGGACGGGCCAGTCCGCCATGTTTGGGTAGAGACGGTCCTGGTTGTATTTCTTCATGCGCTCGCGCCATTCGTTCAGGCGGAGTTCGAAGGTATCGCTGCCATCGAGGTCATTCGGGCTGAGCACGATTTCGGTTCCGTGTTCTTCCTGATTCTGCAGTTCGGCGCGGAGTTGCTTTTTGTACTCCTCCTCGGAGGTGCTGTACTCGCTGAGCTCTGTCATGGAGTAGTAGCTGTACACGGGCTCTAGGATGTCCGGGCCGAGGCCGAGTGTGAGCTGCTTTTCAAAGAGGTTCGCGTCCTGCAGATCCGGCGTCATCAGCATGAAGCCGAGGTCGGCCTTGGGGGTGATCACGCTGAAAGTCAGGAGCTGGGTGCGCGGATGGGAGCGGATGGTCTGTACCAGCTCGGCGAGGCGGGTCTTGGCTGCCTGTTGCTCCTCATTGGTCAGCGTCTGCCACAGGCCGTGGTCCACGGTGTAGTAGAGGTGTACCACGTGCAGTCCCTCCACCGGGACGAGGGGCTTGAGAGCCGTGGCCGCCTGGGCCGAGGGCGAGGGGAAGGGGATGGTCGCAGACATGGAAATCGGGGGGACAGTGTGGAGTGGTGGGGAGGGGGAGGGAATGGAGCACCGGCGGGGGCGGAAGACAAGCACCGAGGAAAAATCCCGACGCCGTGGCCCGCATCCTGCACCAGAGAGGGATACGAAGGCAGGAGGCTCCTGCTGCCGGGGAAGTTGAGCTGGCCAAAAAACCGTTTGAAACCCCGCCACCAGACATTACCCTGCGATCCAACTTTTACCAAAACTCGAAAAAATGGCAGACGTCGAAAACAAGTATCCGCAGAATACCTCTGGCAAGTTCTACGTGGACGACCAGTGCATTGACTGTGACCTGTGCCGCGAGACTGCCCCTGCCAACTTCACCCGTGACGACGACGGCGGGCACAGCTTTGTGTACAAGCAGCCGGAGAACGACGAAGAGCAGCGCCTCTGCGACGAAGCCATGGCTGGCTGCCCTGTGGAGGCGATCGGTGCGGACGGCGAGTAAGCTGCCCAGCCCTTTCCGAAGACCAGTTTTTTGAAGAGCCGCGCCCGGCAGGGGTGCGGCTTTTCTTTTGCCCTGTGAGTCACCGACGCAAGTCTCCTTGTCGATTGACTCCCACCTCTTTCCCCCTGACTCTCCTCCATGCGCTGGGCCAATCGCCGAGAAAGACTTCGCCACCAGGCCATCACGGACTGGCGTGGGGTGGAGGATGGGCCGCTCATGGACAGCCATGCGCAAAGTCTGGAGTCCATCATCCCGCAGATCCTGAAGACGTGGAAGCTGGATGAGCGCCTGCGCGAGGACGACGTGGCGGCGGCGTGGGAGGCCATCGTGGGCTCCTTCAATGCCCGCCACACTGCGCCCGATGGCCTGAAACGCGGGGTGCTCACGGTGCGTGTGTTGCAGCCAGCCCTGCACCACACGTTGATGATGCAGAAGGGCTCGCTGCTAAAGCGGCTACAGGAACGTTTTGGCGAAAAGGAGATCAAGGATCTCCGCTTCAAGCACGGCTGAGCGAGGCGGCTCTTTGGGTTTCTTTCCTCTGTCCGCAAGCCCGGATCCCCCTGCCTCCGTCTTCACAAATTCGCTCTTTCTGCCCGGGGGAATTGCAGTTAGGGATGGGGCCCCATGTCCAAGCCTTCCTCTAAAAAGCCCGGCGTCGAGAGTTCGTCTGCCGCCGTTGTGTCGCCGAGCGCGTCGCCTTCGGATGCCCGCGTCACGCACTGGCTGCTGGCCGTCATCTGCTTTCTTTCCGGAGCATCGGTCATGGTCATTGAGATCAGTGCGAACCGGCTCCTCGCTCCACACTTTGGGAACAGCATCTACACGTGGACGGCCCTCATTGGAGTGGTGCTGATTGCATTGAGCGGTGGTGCGTGGCTCGGCGGGGTGCTGGCGGATAAATTTGGCCGTGTGGACCTGCTCGCCACACTGCTCACGGGTGCCGCGGTGCTCACCATGCTCATCCCGGTGCTAAGCACCTGGTTTTCACCTGGCCTCTCCACTCGGGGGCTCATCGCGGGTCCGGTGTTCATCTCGCTGTTCCTCTTTGCCCTGCCCGCCATCCTGTTGGGTGCGGTGTCACCCGCGAGTGTGCGGTTCTACAGCATGGTGAATCAGGACCGCCAGGTGGGACACGCTGCGGGTGTCATCAGCATGCTGGGCTCACTGGGCAGTTTTGTGGGCACATTCCTTTCAGGGTTTTTCCTTCTCTCCGCCTTTGGGGTGAAGTCCATTTTCATCGGCACGGGGGTGCTGCTGCTGCTGCTGGCGCTCATCGCCTTCTGGATGGCACGCAAGCCGGCGAAACAACAGGCGGGCCATGTGGGGGCCATCATTGCCGCAGGATTGGTAGGCTATTTCGTCGAGGCGCCCGTGTCCGCGGAAGTGGTGCATCAGGAAACTTCATTCTACCACCAGATCACGGTGAAGGAGCCCAAGAACTATCCCGGGGCACGCGTGCTCGAACTCGACAATACCACTGAGGGAGGCATGCGCATTGCCGACGGTGGCCTGATCCTCGACTACCAGAACTTCTGGCGTCTGGCCCTCTTGAACGAGAACCTCAAGCTTGAGCGTGCACTCTTCATTGGCGCCGGCGCCTTTGGCATGCCGGAGGAAGTGTCCCGCGTGGTGCAGGGTTCGCATGTGGACGTGGTGGAGATCGATCCCGCGGTGATCAACGTGGGCCGCAAGTTCTTCAAACTCGATGAACATCCCAATGTGCATGCGCATGCCAGCGATGCCCGCCGCTATCTCAGACAGAGTGAGGGGAACTATGATCTCATTTTTGGCGATGCGTACAGCGGCAGGCAGCATGTGCCCGCGCATCTGGTGACGCAGGAATTCTTTGCGGAGGTGAAGTCCAAGCTCAGTCCGAATGGTGTATTCCTGATGAACCTCATCTCGGCAACGCAAGGAGAAAAATCGGAGCTGCTCTCCTACATCCTCGGAACCTTGCGCAGGGTGTTTCCGCACGTGGAGGTGTTCGCCGTGGGAAATGGAGGCGACGTGCAAAACATCATTCTCCTGGGATCAAACCAGAGCTGGAAGCCGTGGCTGGAGGACAAGTACTACCTGCCGAGCAGTCGCGAGTTTCGGATGGTCTCGCGCCGCTTGCTGGAGCGCCAGCTTCCTGCTGAAGCGGGGCCGCTCACCGATGACAAGAATCCTGCGGATGCCATCGTGGCGCGCCAGTTGCTGCACTGAAGTTCCGGGTGAGCGAGGCTTGATTCCTTCGGCTCAAAAAGAAAACGCCCTTCAGCATCCGTGCTTTACCGTGGCATGAGGATCGCTGACAAAGGCGCATGATCTTCGCCACTACCCCCACGGCCAGGAGATTTGGATGGCTCGCCGCTGTGATGCTGGGAGCCGTGCAAGCAGTCGCGAATCCCATCCCGGGCGAGGACTCGGATGTTCCCAAGGAGATCCCGCTGACGGATTCAGCCGCGCAGTATCGCCTGCAGCGTTTGTATGTGAAACAGCGCTTTGATTCGCCTGTGGCCATGGCGGTGATGCCGCTGCCGGAGCCACGTCATGCCATCATGCAGCAGCGGGGCGAGATCTGGGTGCTGCCGCAGGATGAGATCCTCGGCACGCCGGAGCGATTTCTGGATTTTCGTGAACAGCTCAAGAAGGTCATCCTTTTTGAGGAGGGCTTTCATGGAATGGCCTTCCATCCAGACTTTGCGCAGGATGGGAAGTTCTACATTTCCTACTCCACGGTGGAGCCACGTCGCACGATCATCAGTGAAATGAGAACGACGGAGGGGAATCCTCTCCAGGCGGATCCAAGCACGGAGCGTGTGCTTCTTGAGCTGCCGCATATCATGGCGAATCACTTCGCGGGCGGTCTTGCGTTCGGACCCGATGACAAGCTGTACATCGCCATCGGTGATGGTGGCATGCGTGATGAACCGTACCGGCTCGCGCAGAATCCCTTCTCGCTGCATGGCAAGCTGTTGCGCATCGATGTGGACGACCGCACGGGCGCTCTCCCTTACGGCATTCCCAAGGACAATCCTTTCGCGGACAAGCAGGAGTGGCGCCCGGAAATCTGGGCGCTGGGTCTCCGCAATCCCTGGGGCTTCTCCTTTGATCGTGTGACCGGCCAGCTCTGGCTCGCGGACGTGGGGCAGGACATCTGGGAAGAGGTGAATCTGATCAAGAAGGGCCGGAACTACGGCTGGAGCGATCGCGATGGACCACGACAGGCAGGCTTCCATTCCACGCCCTTTTTGCCCGACCGCAAGTATGAGGAGCCTGTGTACGCTTACATGCACTCGGAAGGTGTGAGCATCACCGGTGGCTTCGTGTACCGCGGCAATCGCCTGCCTCGCCTCGAGGGCTGCTACATCTACGGTGACTGGGGTTTCGGCACCTTGTCGGCGCTGCGTTATGAGCCGGATTCCGGGACGGTGCAGGAGCGTTTTTCCCTCCATCGCCGTCCAGAGAATACGGAGACTCCCTTCAACCCCACGATGATCTCCGAGGACGTGTCCGGTGAGATCATCATCATGTCCCAAGAGGGGAATGTGTACACGCTCATCCCCGCGGCGGGAGAGTGAGCCAAGCGATAGGTCGGCAGCATTCGTTGTTTCCCTCGCGGACGCATGCAGTAGCATGTGGGCGATTATCTTTCGCTCGCATCAGCCTTTGCCCATGCTCCATCGCTACCAGCTCATTCTCGAAGCCTCTGGCTTTTCCATTCCCTGTGAAGGACACAATCCTGCAGCAGGATTTGTTTGTGTGCGGCGCACCATGGCTGAAAATGAAGAAGAGGCTGGCCGTCGTGCTATTGAAGATCTGCTGGCGGAACCGAAAGTGGTCTCCATGGTGCAATCCACCGAGGAACGGTTTGGAACTTCAGACAGCTGCAAAGTGCGAGTTGATGCCTGTTTCCGCATAGGCTGGTTGCGCTGGACGTTTTCCGCGATTCCACAAGGATTCATCTTCTACGAGGAAGGCGAGGAAGGGGAATGACGGCCGTCCGCGTCCCGATTCGGGGTTTTCTTTCAGCTAGAGTTCTTGCTTAGGGTGCATCGCCACCTTGACAACCACGGCTCCCGATGGTGCTCTTCCCGCCCATGAAACTATCGCCACGTCTCCTTTCATTCGCCGCGCTGGCCTCGCTCGCCCTGGCCGTGGGCGTCTTCGCCGCCAATCCCGTCCCCGACTCCGTGAAGCAGGGCGGATTCGCCATCGGACCCCAGGCCTACTCCTTCAACCGCTTCACTGCGTTTGAAGCTGTGGAAAAGGCCGCCGCCGCCGGTGCGAAGTGCATCGAGTTCTATCCCGGGCAGAAGCTCAGCAAGGAGAAGCCCGACTCCAAGCTGCATCATACCATGAATGATGAAGACTTCGCCGCACTCCAGGCCAAGCTGAAGCAGCACGATGTCACCGCCGTGAACTACGGCGTGGTCGGCGGCAAGGACGAAGCCGAGTGGCGCAAGATTTTTGAATTCGCGAAGAAGCTGAACCTTTACGCGATCACCACCGAGGACGTGAAGAACATCGACGTCATCGAGAAACTCGTGAAGGAGTTCGACATCAAAGTGGGCTACCATGAGCACGCCAAGCGTCCGCTGGACCGTAGCTATCAGCTCTGGGACCCGAACTATGTGGCCCAGCTCGTGAAAGACCGCGACCCCCGCATCGGCGCCTGCGCAGATACTGGCCACTGGCAGACGAGCGGTCTCAAGCCCGTGGATTGCCTGAAGATTCTCAAAGGCCGCATCATCAGCAGCCACCTCAAGGATCGTGAGGCGATTGGTGAGAAGAAGCCGGACATCGTGTACGGCACGGGCGTGAGCGACATCGCCGGCTGCCTTGCCGAACTCAAGGCCCAGGGCTTCGATGGCAACATCTCCGTGGAGTATGAGAACAAGTGGGAAGACAACGTCCCCGACATCAAGACCTGCATCGAGTTCGTGAAGAACTGGGGCGAGAAGAACAAGTAAGTCTTCTGGTCGAGTCTCAGACCACGACAATTCAAAAACGCCGCGGCAGAGATGCCGCGGCGTTTTGTTTATAGGGCCGGTACGGGAGTGCGGCATGCCTGCCTGTCAGTAGAGCGGGTCTCCGATTATCTGCTCATTGAGTGTGTTGCGGATTTGCACCATGCAACAACCGCATCCCTCCTGCAGTACTGGGCTCCATGCTTCGTCCCTGCCTCGTCGCACTCTGCCTTGCTTCAACGCTCTCGGCGCAATCCCCCGATCCCGAGCCCGCCTGGACACGCGCTGCGGACGAACGTGGCCCGATGACGGCGGATGAGGCCCGCGCCTTCATGAAACGTCTCGCGCAGCATGCGGTGGAGCATCACATGAAGAAGACCGACTCGCCGCAGAAGGGGATGATGTACGAGTACGTGTGGTGGAAAAAGAAGGGTCAGCCCGGCCAGTTCATCCAGGGAGAGGCGCTCGATACCATGCATGACGGCGCCTGGTTCGCGTGTGCCATGGCCAATGCCCATCGCGCCACGGGGGATGGCTACTACAAGGACATCCTCGTGCATTGGCAGCTTCCCTTCTACCTCAAGATGCTGAATGAGAGTGACACGCTCTTCAACAATGCCCAGGTGGATGTGCGCGATGAGGCGAAGGACACCTGGAAGAATGCGAAGGAGTGGCTGCTCCAAGGGACTGAGAAGGGATTCGTCCCGTATTGGTGGGATGATGGTGAATCCGTGAGCCTCGAGATGCTGGGCAAGAAGTCCGAACGACCCTTCTTTCCCTGTACGAATACGTTCGCCGGGCAACCCAATCCGGAGTTTCGACTCAAGGGATGGTCGCATGGCAGCTCGAATCACCTCGCTCAGGATCTCGGCATCTTCCTTATCCAATCATGGATGGTTCTGCGTGAGTCGCCTGACGAAGTGGGCAAGGACCTGGCTGCCGCGTGTGCACTCGCGGCGAAGCATCTTCAGGAATGCCGCGCGCGTCATGGTGCAGCCAACATTCCGGTGGTGGTCGCTGCCTGTGGGTTACTCAATGGGGATGAAGCCATGATGAAGCGGGTGGCCTCTTGGGAGAAGGAACTGCCAGCGCACAGCCAGAATGCTTTCACGAGATCGGTGCGTGACTTCAAGCCGGGGCAGAAGAACGCCATCCCCGCCTTCGCGGATGATCCCATGTACGGGTACTACACCGGAGTGTCCAAACACCGGAGCATGCCAAGACCACTTGCTCTGGAGATGGCTCTCTACGCGTACGGCGTTCCGATGTTGTGGCAGATGTATTCGGATAACGCACCTGTGCCTCCGGGCATCAATCGATTCGATCTCACCTCCATCAATTTCATCGATGGGAAGCCGGAGCACCTGCGTTCCCAGCGCAAGGGTCCGAGAGGTGGCTCCATTCCTGTGGGGTCACGTTTCGGTCCGCAGAATATGGCGGTGTGCGGCTGGGCGTTGCAGGCTATCAAGCAGGACGCCAGTATCGCTGCACAGGTGAAGTCCACGGTCGCGGCGGCGTTGGGCAAGCCTGTGCCTCATCCGGATGTGCAGAAGTGGCTGGAGCGTGAACTTGGCAGTGGCTTGCGCACGTGGGAAGCAGTCTTGAATGAGTATGGCTACATTCCCACCGGCATCGGCTGCCAGAGCGCCATGCCCGGAGTGCTTTGGGATGAGTTCTCCGACAACGGAGGCTATGCGCATCTCATCAGCGCGGCGGCGCAGTGGGTTCAGTACCTTGAGGGCAAGCAGGACTGGAAGGCGTGGGAGTGACCTGGAGCTTCATTCCTCCACGAGCGACTTCACATAGATGATCTCACACGAGCCCTCTCCGGCATCTGTGCGGCTGAGGGAACTTCGCCAGGGTTTCTCTGCTTGCGGATGTGTGGCTTCCACGAGCACTCCGGCGAGCTGGATGAGTGAGCCTTCACGCAGGGACTTCAGCTTCAGCAGTACGCCCTCACCCGCGGGTATGATGTGTGCATTGGTGCTGTGGGAGATGATGTCCTTCTCAGGAACTGGGGGCTTCCCCCAGTAGGTCCAGTGGTAGAAGCGGTTGCTCTGGCGAATGTTCAGCCGCTCAAGCACACCGGTATCGGACATTGGCCCCCAACCAAGGGCGAGGTCATAGGGGGCGAGCTTGCTTGGGGGGCCATCATCGTAACGTGTGATGCCAAGCACGCGTGCCTTCATGGAAAAGGTGGCGAGTGGTTTCAGCGTCCATCCATCCATTTGAATGGCGGCCTGTGCGGCGGTGAAATCAACCTGCCTGGGCTCTTCCTGCAACACTACCGGAGCATGCTGGATGGGCGTGCACCGCCGCCACACATAGGTGGCGGCCAAAGCCAGCAGCACCAGAAGCCAGACTTTTCGCATGGGCACACCATGCATGCGGGCAGAGGTACTTGGCAAGAGCGCACACTGCCTGGCATCAGGTCAGCCATGACCTGCCATGCGGCCGGCGTTTGCCTCGCCCTGGCATGGGCTGGAAATGCGCGGCATCCCTTGATGCACATTTCCTGCCGCAGGAGGGCTCAGAAAGGTGCGGCGGACCAGCGGTATGGTCAGCGGCTCAAGTCGGTTCCACGGCAGGAGGGAAAGCATGCGTGCGAGCAGGCAATAACCGAAGAGCAGAAACGCCACCGTGCCCAGCGCGGTGAACCAGTAGAAGCCGCGCATGGCGGAGACCTCGTACCCGACCAGGAACAGCGTGTAGGCGATGCGAATCTGCACTGGCAGGGTCCACAGTGAGCGCTCAACCGTTGCCAGCCACCCAATTTGAAGTGCGGAGAGGCTAATGGCGGCGTGGAAGCCGGCTTCATATCCAGCCAGCCCGATGCCGATGAGGATGACAGTGGCAAGCCACGCCCACCAGATGGGCTCTTTGTACAGAGGCATGAATTTCATAAACAGTAACGATGGTGGATCTGGAGTATCAGGACATGATGTGAATCAACGGCCGGTGTTCAGAGACGTCGCGCGACGATCTCCAGGTACTCGGCAGGTGTGTCCGTCACCTCAGGATTTCCAGAGACATTGTGCTCTTCCTGGAGGCGGACGAGGTCTGCGAGCAAAGCCTTCTGGCCGATCACGTCGAGCGACTCGAAGGCCTTCCTCGTAGGACCATAGTACTCACGGAAGAAGTCCACGGTCTCCCTTGGTGAGAACGGGTAGCGAAGGTGCGTTGTCCGCCGTGTCATGCGAAGCAATCCGATGCCGTTGAAGAGACGATCACGTACGATGGACTCAGTGCCCCATTCCAAAGGCGATGGGGTGGAGATGGGCGGGGGCGGCAGATGCCTGCGGAAAACCTGGAACATGTGACCGATGAATCCTTCCTGTGTCCAGCAGGCCAGGGCGATGACGCCGCCGGGCTTTGTAACGCGCAACATCTCCTGAACCACCTTGCGAGGCTGCGGTGCAAACATCACGCCGAACATGCTGATCACCGCGTCGAAGCTGTTCGCGACGTAAGGGAGATCCTCCACATCGCCTTCCATGTAGTTGATGTTAAGTCCCAGATGGCTGGCGCGGTGTCGTGCTTGGGCGATGAGGTTCGATGCGATGTCAATTCCGCTGGTTTTGCAACCGAGTTGGGCGGCAATCACCGCGAGGTTGCCAGTGCCGCAGGCAGCGTCCAGCACGGTCATGCTGGAGGTGAGCGGTAGACGGGACATGAACTCTTCCGCGGCGAGTTCGTTGTACTGGGCGACGACGCCGAAGTTCCCGCTCTCCCAGGCGGTCTTTTGCTGGGCTTTGACGGAGGCGATGATGGAGGAGGGGGTGATTAGATTTGCGTGCATTTGCTGTGGTGGTGGATTCAAGGGACTAGGAGGACGAAGATGGGCGTGCCGGTGCTTCGCGCAGGAGAGTGCGCACATCTGCAAGCACCAGGCGCAGGTCGAGCGTGCCGCTGCTGTAGATGTTCCGGATGCGCCCCTCGCGGTCGATGAGGTAGACACGCAGGGTGTGATTGAGCGGGCCAGCGGGATCGGCGGGATTTTTCTTAACACTCACGGCCTGATCGTAAGCCTTGAGGATAGGCTCCAGTGCGGCGGGAGACGCGGTGGTGAGGAACCTCCAGGGCGAACCCTGCTTGCGACCAGCCATGACCTTCGCGTACTCCGCCATGCGCTGGGGCGTATCCGCCACAGGGTCGAAGCTCATGCTGACAAGACCCACGTCTTTTGCGAGCTCCGCATCTGTGGTGCTGATGCGGTGGAGTTCATTCAGGATTCCGGTGGCATAGGGGCAGGCGGTGGCATCGGCGCAGCGCGTGTAGATGAAGCTCATCACGGTGACGCGTCCTTTGAAGGCTTCGCCAAGTCGCAAGCTGTGTCCCCTGGAGTCCAACACTTCACCGTCCGCGGCCTCTTTCACCACGGGGAGAGTGTAGGTCCCGGGCTGGGGCGCTTCATAGTCTCGCCAGGGGCTGCGCTTGAGCAGGGGAGAGGGCTCCGGATCGGCAGGCTGCACGTGAAGCAGTGCCACCAGGCTGGCCAGACCAACAAGGTACAGCTGAAAGGTATTCATAGTACAGAATGATGCAATATGATATGAACCGGCGCAGAGCCCATGAGGTGACTCCGCGCCAGCGGGTCGCAGTCGCGTCAGTTGCCCACTTTGGTGGAGCCGAAGAGCATGTGGTGGGGGCGCCCCAATTTCAGCTCGGTGAAGTCCAGCTCGAACTTCTTGGTGAGTTGCCGGCCATCCCAGGTGAAGCCCTTCACGAATTGCTCATTGGCCGTGCCTTCCTTGTCCCACTTCGCAAGGAGGGAGCTGCTGAAGTAGAGTCGCTTTCCGTCCCAGCTTTGGGACACCATGTTGAGCTGGCGGCCAATCTGGTTCTCGTGGATCAGCATGGGATGATGCGGATTGGAGACGTCGTAGGCACGGCAGGTGCCATCGGCGAAGGAGTCCACAAAGAGTGTCTTGTCATCCGCGCTCAGACTGATGTCCACTGGGATGACGCCGCCCTTCGGGTCACCGACGTGTGCCACTTCCTTGGCCTGCCAGTTGCCCTTTTCGTCTTCGTAGAAGAGCCAGATTTTCGAAGTCAGCGCCGTCGCGGTGAAGGCATAGTTGTGCTTTTCACCCCAGGCCCAGCGAATTTCCAGGGGCGCGCCCGGCACGGCGAAGACCTTCTTCGGCTGGCGGGTGTGGAAGTCCCACTGCACCATCGTGCCACCGAAGCGCTTCATGGCCTCTGGATCCGCGGCCACCTTGGGGAAGGCGGTCATGTAGTTGTCCAGGCCGGTGAAGGAAGTGGTAAGCAGCACATTCTTCCGTGGCAGCACGCGCGCATCATAGCCATAGCCATCAGCGAGTTCGGCGTTCTCAACGCCACGCATATCCCTGGGGGAAGGGATCCAGTGCGTGGTGATGTACTGCGCATCATTGGTGTATTCCACCAGCGCCGTACGGCCGGTTTTGTCCTGCGCATTGGAGAGGCAGGGAATGAGCACGCGACCGGGCAGGGCATACACACCATGCGGGCCGAGCGCACCGCCGCTCTTCTCCACAAGGTCATCGATACTCTTCACGAACTTCGGCTTCGCGGGATCCGTGTGCACGTCGTAGATGAAGATGCGGCTGCTCTCCAAACCGGAGAGCCAGAGCTGGCGGCGGTCATCAGTGAAACCACCGTGGTGCGCTTCATTCCGGCTGCCGAGAGAGTGGGTGTGGATGACCTTGCCATAGGTCGGCGAGCCGGGTTTCACATCGATGGTTACCAGCTTGTCGGAGCCGTCTCCGAGTCCCTCCTCCCCGAGAGTCCAGACGTAAACGAATTCCTCCTGCCCTTCGATGCGGGCGAGGTAGGGGGAGGAGCAGGTCTCATCCGCGGTCGCCGGTGTGGCGGAGGCGAGGGTGAGCAGTGCGGCAGCAAAAAGGCCACTGCGGGAGAAACACCAAGTGCGGTTCAACATAAAATCTGTTGCGTGGTTTCTGTATGGTCCCATGCGCGGCAGGGTGCTGGCATGGATGCAGGTCTTTATTGCCAGAGCCGTGCCAGAAAGTGATGCCGCGAGCTAAGTGGCTGGTGCTCTGGTGGTGACGCTGATCTCGGGAATTTCCTCAGCGCTCGCGAGATTTCGCGAATCACGGGAATCCGTGACCTCACTCGCGAAAATCCGGGAATGCGAGTCGAAGTTCAGCTCGACCGCTTCTCCTGCTCTCCGTGGCGGAGTACACCCAGAGCCTTCATGCGTGAGCTGAAGGTGGAAGCTGGAACGCCCAGCAACTGCGCGGCACCGCTTGCTCCGGAGATTTTTCCGCCGCACGCATCAAGGGCGCGGCGCAGATTCTCCCGTTCCAGGGCCTCGAGTTCTTCGATGGTGAGAATGCGTGGCTTGTCTGTCGATTCTGTTTCAGGTTCGTTATCAGGAAATGATACACCCGCCACGGGCAGGGCACGCGTCAGGTTCACCCGCGTGCCATGGGTGAGGATGATGGCGCGCTCGATGACGTTTTGCAGTTCACGAATGTTTCCCGGCCAGTCGTAGCTTGCGAGCCGGTGCAGGTCTTCGCGATGCAGTGGATCGAGCTGCCGTCCCATGCGTTCGGAGAAGCGCTGCATGAAGGCATTCGCCAGCAGCACCACGTCATCGCCGCGTTCACGTAGAGGTGGCACCATGATGGGGAAGACATGCAGCCGGTAGTAGAGGTCCTCGCGAAAGGTTCCCTCCTTCACCATCTCGGCGAGATCGCGATTGGTGGCTGCAACGACGCGGACATCCACCTTCTTCGTCTTTGTACTGCCCAGCGGTTCGAATTCTCCTTCCTGCAGCACGCGCAGCAGCTTCGCCTGCAGGTCCAGTGGCAGCTCACCCACTTCATCCAGGAAGATGGTGCCATCATCGGCGAGGCTGAAGCGGCCCTCGCGCTTCGTCACGGCTCCGGTGAAGGCGCCTTTCTCGTGGCCGAAGAATTCGCTCTCCATGAGCGAGGCTGGAATCGCGGCACAGTTCACACGCACGAGCGGCTTGGTCTTGCGCGTGCTGGCGGCGTGAATGGCTTCCGCGACCAGCTCCTTCCCGGTGCCGGTCTCCCCATGAATCAACACCGTGGCATCGGTCACGGCCACCTGCTTGATGGCCGCACGCACTTCCAGCATGGAGCGGCTCGCGCCAATCAATTCACCCAGCACGGAGTCTTGCGCGCGCTCTCCGCGCAGGTATTCCCGCTCCGCTGCGAGCAGGGCAATCTGACGCTCAGCGGTGAGGCGGTCATCCACATTGCGCAAGATGAGGGTGTAGAAGGGTCCACCTTGATTCTCGAAGCAGGACAGCGTCGCCTCAGCAGGGAATCGCGTCCGGTCTGCGCGCAGTACGGTGAGTTGCGAGGGAATCCACAGGTGCCGGGCGTCATGAGGCATGCCGGTGAGTTCGTTTGTGCAGTTCGCGATGAGCTTGGCGCTCTCGCCGGCGAGGAACCATTTTGAGTCTTGTCCGATGAGCGCCTCTGCCGAGTATCCCGTGAGACGTTCTGCTGCAGGATTCACGCGCACAATGCGCAGCGTGGCATCCAGCACCACCACACCATCCATCACGCTTTGCAGAAGCGCGGACACCTGCTCTTCACGACCTCGCAGTTCGCGCTCGGTGCGCAGGCGGCGCAGTTCCGCAGCGGCGCGGGCGGCGAAGATTTCAAACAGGGAGATGATACGGGGATCTGATGGCAGCGGCTTGGTGTCCATGACCGCCAGGTGTCCCATGATCTCTCCACGTGCATCGAAGAGAGGTACACCGAGATAGCTTACGATGTTGAACGAACGCAGGTCAGGTTCCTGTGGGTAGATCTCCACAATGCGATCCGGATAGTGCACCAGTTTGCGTTCCGTCAGCACGGCTTCACAGGGTGTTCCCGGCACATCATGTTCATAGGAGTCCAGATGCTTGTCCCCAAGCCAGAAGGCGAGCGCTCGCAGGCGGTTGGTCTCTGGCAGGTATTCTGTGACCCAGGCGCCGTTGGTTTGCACCGCTGCTGCCAGATTCCGGACGAGTGCGCGGAAAAACTCCGTGCCTGTTTCGGACACGGTACCCTCCACGATGAGACGCAGGGCAGCCTCCTCGCTCAAGCTGGCGGTTTTTTTCTTCACCGGGGTCAAGATGCCCCCACGGGACGCCGGCGCAATCGCTCTTTCACCCGAGCACCAGACGCGCCGCCGCGAGGAGGGCGAAGCCAAAGATGACCCACTCGAAGACACGCTGTGACATGACTTTCACCAACCTCCAACCGAGCACCGCTCCAAGAATGACCGCAGGCAGCAGCACCAGATTGGTCAGCAGAGAGGTGGGATGGATCAGTCCAATGTTGGCGCTGAAGGGCACCTTCACCAGATTGATGAAGAGGAAAAATCGCGTGAACACCCCGAGGTATTCGCTCTTCTCAAAGCGCTGGGCGAGCAGATAGACCGTCATCACCGGACCGGCGGCATTCGCCAGCATGGTGGCGACGCCCGCCGCGACGCCGAGGAACCAGGTGAAGACCTGATGTTTGTGCAGTTCCTTGAGTTGATCCCGCTTCCAGTCGAGCAGCAGTTTGAGCGCGAGCAGGGCGAGGATGAGCCAGCCGATGACGAGACGCGCGAGGTGATTGTCCAGCTTGTCCAGCAGCCACCATCCGATGACCACACCGATGAGCGCAGGCGGTACCAGGGGAATGATCTGCCGCCACTTCCCGCCACCACGCAGGAGGAAGTAGCCCATGAAATCCGCCGAAATGAGGAGGGGCAGCACGATGCCGGTGGATGCCTTGGCGCCAAAGGCCTCTGCAAAAAGCAGCACACTCACGAGCCCGCAGCCGCTGAGGCCTGCCTTCGCCATGCCGATGCAGAGTGCACCCAGGGCGGCGAGCATGAAGGCCTGCTGCGTATCAATGAGGGTGTACTGCGAGAGCCAGTCGGACATCGAGAGAAATGGTGGCGGTCTCAGACGGTTTCAATCTCGATGCCCAGGTTCTCGATGGCCGTGCGTGCCTGCTCCGGCAAACCCTGGTCCGTGATGATGGTGTGCACAGTAGTCAGTGGGGCCACGCGGATGAAGCCGGCGGCGTCCCACTTGCTGGAGTCCATGAGCAAGGTCACGCGCCGGGAGCACTGGATCATGGCGCGCTTGATTTGGGCGATTTCGATATTCGTATCCGTGAGGCCGTGCTCAAGGTCGGCGGCCTGCGCACCTAGGAAGAGCTGGTCGATCACCAGATGGCGCATCATGTCCTCTGCCATGGGGCCTAGTGTGCTGCCGGAGTCACGGCCCACCGTGCCGCCGAGCATGATGACACGTGCGTCCGTGGCTGCGGCTGCGGTGTGGGCGACGTTCAATGCATTGGTCACGATGGTAAGGCCGTTCGTGCCGGTGAGGTGGCGCACCATTTCCACCACCGTCGTCCCAGCATCAAGGAGGATGGCTTCGCCCGGCTTCACGCGATGGGCAGCAGCGGTGGCGATACGTCGCTTTGCATCCACGCTCAGCCGGGAGCGCTGCTCCATGCCCGGCAGCGTGCTCACGGAGCGGGTATGGGCGGCGGGGAGAGCGCCGCCGCGGTCGCGGACAATGCGGCCCTCACGCTCCAAATGGTCCAGGTCCGTGCGGATGGTCACCTCCGAAACGCGGAAGCGCCCGGCCAGCTCCACCACACGCACAGAGCCGCGCTCATTGGCCAAATCCACAATCTGGCTGCGGCGTTGCAACGTCATGGGGGTGGCGTCTCCGGCCGAAGCGGAGGGTTTTGCAGACTTTCCTTTGGGGCGACTCATGGAAGGTATCGAAGGTTAAACGAAAGAAACCGCAAGGTCCATTGCGGATTAAATCGAAAGTTTTCGAAAGTTAAATCTCGACATTTTTCGAAAAATTTCGCAGACTTTCGTTAATTCACGAAATTAACCATGAAAATCGTCGCCCTCACTTCCTGCCCCACGGGGATTGCGCACACCTTCCTGGCAGCGGAGGCCCTGAAGAAGACGGCACAGGTCATGGGGCATGCCATGCAGGTGGAAACGCAAGGTGCTAGCGGCGCGGGTGATGTGCTGACAGATGAGACGATCGCAGCGGCGGACGTGGTGATTCTCGCCACGGACATTCGCGTGGATACGAGCCGCTTCGTCGGGAAGCCAACGGTGGAGGTTCCGGTGAGTGAGGCCATCCGTGACACTCGTCGCGTGATTGAGCAGGCGATTGCCAAGGTGCCAACACAGGAAGTGGCTGTTTCGGTGGCAGCACCAACACCCGCACCTGCGCCAGCGGCTCTGGCGGCCATTCCTCCAGCGCCCGCGGGCACCAAGCGCATCGTGGCCATCACGTCCTGTCCCACGGGCATTGCGCACACCTTCATGGCAGCGGAGGCACTGCAGAAGGCGGCGAAGGCGCTTGGCTATGAGATCAAGGTGGAGACACAGGGCTCCGTGGGCGCGAAGAACAAGCTCACGTCCGAAGACATCGCCGCGGCGGATGCCGTGGTGGTGGCTGCGGAGACGAAGGTGGATACCGCGCCCTTCACTGGGAAGCGCCTCTTCATGACGAGCACGAAGCATGCGATGCATAGCGGACGTGAGGTAATCGAGATGGCGCTGAAAAAACCCGAAGCGGCTGCGGGTGGGATGAATCTTGCCTCCAGTGTGGAAGCTGCGAAGGCAGCACGGTCTGCGGCTCGTACGGGTCCATACAAGCATCTCATGACGGGGGTGTCGTACATGCTGCCCATCGTGATCGCGGGTGGCCTGGCCATTGCGCTCGCGTTCGCTTTCGGGGGAATCTATGCCGGTGATCAAAAAGGCACGCTCGCGGCGGCACTGAGCCAGATCGGCGGAGGTGCGGCCTTTCATTTGTTTGTGGCGGTGCTTTCGGGATTCATAGCGTTTTCCATCGCGGACCGTCCCGGCATCGCTCCGGGGATGGTGGGCGGATTGCTGGCGCAGAATCTCGGGGCGGGTTTCTTGGGCGGCATCGCTTCAGGATTTCTTGCGGGCTATCTCACGAAGTTCCTCGCGGATAAGATCAAACTGCCGACCACGCTGGAGGGATTGAAGCCGGTGCTCATCCTGCCGTTCCTCTCGACGGTGCTGGTGGGGTTGGCGATGATCTATGTCATCGCACCGCCGGTGCAGGGCATCCTCACGGCCATGACGGATTGGTTGAACGGCATGCGCGGCACGAATGCGGCACTGCTAGGCATCATCCTCGGGTCCATGATGGCTTTCGACATGGGCGGCCCGGTGAACAAGGCGGCATACACCTTCGCGGTTGGTCTGCTCGCGAGCAAGGTGTACACGCCGATGGCAGCCGTGATGGCCGCAGGCATGACGCCTCCGCTGGGATTGGCGCTTGCGTCGTTCCTCTTCAAGAACCGCTTCGATGCGGATGAACGCAGTGCGAGCGCACCTGCTCTGGTGCTTGGGCTGTCGTTCATCACGGAGGGCGCGATACCCTTTGCGGCGAAGGACCCGCTGCGGGTGATTCCAGCGCTTATCCTCGGGTCCGCCACGGCGGGAGCCATTTCGATGATGAGCAATGTGCAGTTCCTCGTGCCGCACGGTGGCATCTTCGCGGCCATCATTCCCGGTGCGGTGACGCATCTGCTCGCCTACCTCGTGGCCATCGTGGCCGGCACGGTCGTAACGGCGGGTGCCATCTTCTTTCTCAAGAAACCCATCGCAGCATGAGCGCCCGCATCTTGCCACCACTGTCATCCTGCACCCTTCCTGCCGCCATGATTTCCCTCACCTCTGAGAATGTCCGTCTGCGCGTGAGTGCGAAGACGAAGGAAGACGCCATCCGTGCCGCGGGCCAGGTGCTCGTGGAGAGCGGCTGCATCGAGCCCGGTTATGTGGAGAGCATGCTCGGTCGAGAGCGCCAGGCGAATACGTATCTCAACCACGGCATCGCCATTCCGCATGGCATGCCGCAGGACCGCGAGCTCATCAAGAAGACCAGTGTGTGCGTGGTGCAGATCCCGGAGGGTGTGATATGGAATGATGGAACCACTGCATACCTCGTCGTGGGCATCGCGGCGAAGTCGGATGAGCACCTGGGCGTGCTCGCGGCGCTTACGGATGTGCTCGATGATCCAGCGGCCGCGCACCGTCTCGCAACCACCATGCAGGGAAGTGACATCGTGGATGCGCTGAACAGAAAACAGCCCAAGGGCGTGGCCACACAGGAGCTGGTGGATGGTGAGCAACTCGAAGTGACCATCATCGGCCAGGCGGGATTGCATGCGCGACCGGCCACCACGTTCGCTTCGGTCGCGGGTGAGTTTGAGTCGAATGTGCGGGTGAAGTTTGGTGGCAAGGTGGCGAATGGAAAGGCCATGGCTTCCCTGCTGAAGCTCGGCGTGCCCGGTGGTGGGCGCATGGTGATTCAAGCTTCCGGACCCGATCAGACCAAAGCGCTGGAGGCATTGCGCGATGCCGTGGCTGCGGGATTGGATGACCTGCCCGATGAACATGCCATCGCACCCGCTGCCAATGCGCAGGTTTGGACACCCGCATCGCAGGGCAGGTCCATCGCCGGTGTTTGTGCGTCCCCCGGACTGGCCATTGGTCGTTTGCACATTTTTCAGGCCACGGTGTTGCAGGTGGTGGAGCTGGGAAAGGGTGAAGAGCTGGAGCGTCGCGAACTCGCTGGTGCGCTGGATACGGCAAAGCAGCAGCTTGAGGAAATCTACGACGCCGTGAGTGCACGCAGTGGCAAGGGGAATGCCGCCATCTTCCGCGCGCATCAGGCCATGATCCAGGATGATGAGCTGCTCAACGAAGTGAAGCTGCGCATCGAGACCGGCAAGAGCGCCGCATGGGCCTGGCAGACGGGCATTGAGCGCCGTGTGGTGGAGATGCGCGGCATCGCGGATGAGCACATCGCTGCACGTGCCGTGGATCTGCATGATGTAGGTCAGCGGGTGCTGCGCCTGCTGGCCGGAGCCGAGCATGCGGAAGCCTCGCTGCCGGATGAGCCGGTGATTCTCGTGGCGGATGACCTCACGCCCTCGGACACTGCCAAGCTGGATCCGCGCAAGGTGCTGGGTCTCTGTACGGCCTCCGGTGGTCCCACATCACACACAGCCATCATTGCGCGCTCGCTGGACATTCCTGCTGTGGTAGGAGCGGGGCCTGCGGTGCTGGAGCAGAAGGCGGGCATCACGTGTGTGCTCGATGGCAGTGCAGGTCTGCTCTACGTGGAGCCAAGTCAGGAGGACTTGGAATCCGCCAGGGCCTTCCAGCAAGACCTGCGTGTACGTCGGGATGTGGAAAACGAAAATCGCTACCAACCTGCCATTCTGACGGATGGACATCGCGTGGAAGTCGTGGCGAACATCGGCAAGGTGGCCGAAGCGGCGGCGGCGGTGGAAGCGGGAGCGGAAGGCATCGGCCTGCTGCGCACGGAATTCTTCTTCCTGGATCGCGAAGCGCCCCCCACGGAGGAGGAGCAGTACCAAGCTTACACCGAAATGGTGCGCGCACTCAACGGGCTGCCCCTCATCATCCGCACGCTCGACATCGGTGGAGACAAGGTGCTGCCATATCTCACGCTGCCGGAGGAGGAGAATCCCTTTCTGGGCGTACGCGGCATCCGCCTGTGCCTGCGTCGTCCGGACCTCTTCATTCCACAACTGCGTGCCATCTATCGAGCGGCACAACATGGCCCGGTGAAGATCATGTTCCCCATGATTGCGACGCTGGAGGACTTCCATGCGGCACGTGAAGCTGCGGAGAAGGTGCGAGCGGAACTCGGTGCCGCGCCGGTGGAGATGGGCATCATGGTGGAGGTGCCATCCACCGTGGTGATGGCTGCAGAGTTTGCAAAGGAGGTGGACTTCTTCTCCATTGGCACGAACGACCTCACGCAGTACACACTCGCCATGGATCGCCTGCATCCCGCGCTGGCAAAGCATGTGGATGGCCTGCATCCCGCGGTACTGCGCCTCATCGATCTCACGGTGAAAGCCGCAACGAAGGAGGGCAAGTGGGTGGGCGTATGTGGTGGCGTGGCGGGTGATCCACTGGGTGCCAGCATCCTCACGGGACTCGGTGTGGCGGAACTGAGCATGTCTCTTCCGAGCGTGGCTGCGGTGAAAGCGCGATTGCGTGACCTGTCATTGCCCGCCGCCGAGAATCTCGCACGCATGGCGCTCAAGTGTTCCACCGCGGAGCAGGTGCGTGCGCTGCAGCCTGCGTGATTTTCTCAAAGAACCTTCACCTACACCTGCACTGACCATGTCTGGCCTGGAAGTAGTCACCCTCACCCTGAATCCCGCGGTGGATTGCACGGTAACCATTCCCGGTTTTGCCGCTGGGGCGGTGAATCGCGTCAGGTCGATGCAGCATCGTGCGGGCGGGAAGGGTGTGAATGTCGCGCTTGCACTTGCGGGCATGGGGCATCGCGTGGCCGTCACTGGGTTTTTGGGAGAAGAGAATCGCATCTTGTTCGACCAGGCATTTCGTGAGTCTCAAGTCGCGGACTACTTTGTGCATCTCGCTGGCAGCACGCGTGTGGGCATCAAGATTGTGGACGTCGAGAAGAACCAGACGACGGACATCAACTTCCCAGGGCTGATGCCTCCGAGCAATGCCATGAGGCTTCTCCGCTCGGGCATGGAGCAGCTGGGGGCTTCATGGTTTGTCCTCTCCGGCAGTCTTCCGGAGGGCATGGATGTCGCCATCTACCAGTCGCTCATCCGTTCGCTGCGCCAGCGTGGTTGCAAGGTGGCTCTGGATACCAGTGGCACGCCGCTGCGCCATGCGCTTGAGGCTGGGCCGCAGATTATCAAGCCGAATATCGAGGAACTCTCAACGTTGATGGGAGCCAGGCTGGATACACGGGAACAAGTGGCGACTGCCGCTCGTGACATCCTCCAGCAACACGGCGTGGAGCTGGTGGTGGTCTCCATGGGCGCGGAGGGCGCGCTCTTCGTCACCGCCAACGAATGCCTCACAGCAGTGCCACCAACCATGGAAGTGCGCAGCACGGTGGGCGCGGGCGATGCGATGGTGGCGGGCATCATCTCTGGGGCGCTGCGCGGTCTTTCTCTCGCGGATCAAGCGCGACTCGCCACCGCCTCTTCCATGCGGGTGCTCGCCAGAAATTCCAACAGTGCCCATACGGTTCCGGATCTCGAACCTCTCATGTCCAAGGTCATGATCACCTGATGCCGTTCTCTCCGGGCGGCGCCTGACGGCCGGCCCTGCAGGCAGAGACCTGCGCTCCTTCCTTCGGGCTCATCTGCCCGTCCATCGCTTCACCGGCAGCACGTCGGTGCCGGGGATTCTCATGCCCATTTCCCATTTATCACAGCAACAACATCCAGCCCACTTCCTGTCTTTATGAAACACATCTGCACATTGCTCACCAGCTTCTTCTTCGCGACCGTGTTGGTTGCGGGAGAGCCTTCCACCTCGACTGCCATCAGCACTGCACCGCCGCCACCTCCTCGATGGCAGGACCAGAAGTACGCCACGGGTGACTGGGGCGGTCTGCGCACTTCACTCAAGGATTCCGGGCTCACCATCGACTCCTACTATGTGATCAATGCCGCCGGCAACGTGAGCGGCGGCTTTGATCAAGGCGCGGAGTTTGCGGACAATTTTTATCTCGGTCTGCTTTTTGACCTGGAGACGATGATGGACTGGGACGGCGCGACCTTCCTCATCAGCACCGTGAATCGCTCCGGACGCAGCATCACCAAGGAGTATGTGGGCAGCCAGTTCGACTCCATGCAGGTGGTCGGTGGCCAGACCATCTTCCTGTACCAGGTGGCCTTTGAGCAGAAGTTTGCGGATGACAAGGCGTCCATCCGCATTGGCAGATTCGGTGCGTCGGACGACTTCAACACATCGCCACTCTACGGTTACTACATGAGCAATGCGTTCGATGGGAATCTGCGCGCGGTGCTTTTCAATACGCAGTTCTCCGCGTATCCCTTTGCCACGTGGGCCGCACGCCTGCGGTTGGATCCCACCCCGGAGACGAATTTCCAGTTCGGCATCTTCCAGGCGCAGGATGATGTGTTTGATCGTGACAAGCACGGCGTGGATTTCCAATTCGAATCTGGCGATGGCGTGTGGATGGTCACGCAGCTGGGGTGGACGCCGACCTTCGGAGGAGACAAGGAGACCGGACTACCTGGGCACTACTGGGTGGGTGCGTACTACTCACCTTGGGATGGCTTCAGCCAGTTCAAGAGCGCGGAGAAGACCGATGGCTCGTACGGCTTCTACATTCATGCGGACCAGATGGTGTATCGCGAACAGGCTGGCAGTGACCAGGGACTCGTGCTGTGGAGTGCCTTCACGCATGACCCGAATGAGAATATCGCCATCATGCCGTGGCAGCTCAATGTGGGTGCGGTGTACACGGGTCTGATTCCCGGCCGTGATGCGGACAACCTCATCTTCGGCATGGCCTACGGTGTCTTTAGCGATGACTACGCCGATATGGTGGAAGCACGCGGTGATGGACGGCCCGGCTATGAGATGGTGCTGGAGGCGGCGTATCGGTATCAGCTTACCAAGTTCTCCTACATCCAGCCGGGCGTGCAGTATGTGGTGCGTCCGGGCGGCACAGGGAAGATTGGCGATGCCTTTGTGCTGGGCGTGCAGATGGGGATCACGTTTTAGATGTGAAGCACGTGAAGATTGTGGTTGGACGTTTAGCGGGTGCGTGGCGAGGCCGGAGATTTGGAGTGCTGGAGCTTGCTCCAGCTTTTGGGAGCAGAGCTTGCTCTGCGTGAAGTTACCCATGGATGCGCCAAGCGTTGGAGGATGGTTGTGCTGCCTCTGGCTTCACGGCAGCAAGCTGCCTGCGGAAAGCTGGAGCAAGCTCCAGCACTTGTATGTTCCATTTGTCTGTTGGTCTGCCGGTGATGAACTGGTAGA